>NZ_JBFUKA010000008.1:0-70843 GCF_056401085.1 Nocardioides sp. P4_G4 | reverse complement strand
CGGGTCCACCGCCAGGACGCCGACCCGGTGACCGGCCGCCGTGAGGGTGGTGCCGAGGGCCTCGATGAAGGTCGACTTGCCGACACCGGGGACGCCCGAGATGCCGACCCGGGTGGAACCGGTGGTGCCGCCCAGTTCGGTGAGCAGCTCGCGCGCCGCGACCCGGTGGTCGGGCCGCGACGACTCGACGAGGGTGATCGCGCGGGAGACCGCGGACCGCTGCCCGTCCCGGATGCCCTCGACGAGCGCCGCGACGTCGGGGACCGCCATCAGCGGAGCTTGGCCAGCAGGTCCAGCGCCGAGTCGGCGATGACCGTGCCCGGCAGGAAGACCGCCGCGGCACCCATGTCCTTCAGGGTCGCCACGTCGTCGGGCGGGATCACTCCGCCGATGACGATCATGATGTCGGGGCGGCCCTGGTCGGCCAGCGCCTGCTTGAGCGCGGGCAGCAGCGTGAGGTGGCCGGCGGCCAGGGACGAGACGCCGACGATGTGCACGTCGGCGTCGACCGCCTGCTGGGCGACCTCCTCGGGCGTGGAGAACAGCGGCCCCACGTCGACGTCGAAGCCGAGGTCGGCGAAGGCGGTGACCACCACCTTCTGGCCGCGGTCGTGGCCGTCCTGGCCCATCTTGGCGACCAGGATGCGCGGGCGCCGGCCCTCGGCCTCCTCGAACTCCTCGGTCGCGGCCAGCACCTGGGCGACCTTGCCGTCGGGGGCGGACCCTGCCTCGTCGCGGTACACGCCGCTGATCGTACGAATGACGGCCTGGTGGCGGCCGTACACCTTCTCCAGCGCGTCTGAGATCTCGCCGACGGTCGCCTTCGCCCGGGCCGCGTCCACCGCGAGCGCCAGCAGGTTGCCGTCGAGGGAGCCGTCGCCGGACGCACCGCGCTCGGCACTGTGGGTCAGGGCCTCCAGCGCACGGCGTACGTCGTCGTCGTCGCGCTCGGCGCGCAGCCGCTCGAGCTTGGCGATCTGCTGGCGGTAGACGTCGTCGTTGTCGACCTTGAGCACGTCGAGCGGGTCCTCGTCGGCGAGCCGGTAGGTGTTGACGCCGATGACCTTCTGCTGGCCGGAGTCGATCCGCGCCTGCGTGCGGGCGGCCGCCTCCTCGATGCGCATCTTGGGGATGCCCTGCTCGATGGCCTTCGCCATGCCGCCGGCCTGCTCGGCCTCCAGGATGTGCGCCCACGCCCGCTCGGCGAGGTCGTGCGTGAGCCGCTCCACGTAGTACGAGCCGGCCCACGGGTCGATGACCTCGGTGGTGCGGGACTCCTGCTGGAGCAGCAGCTGGGTGTTGCGCGCGATGCGGGCCGAGAAGTCGGTCGGCAGCGCGATCGCCTCGTCGAGGGCGTTGGTGTGCAGCGACTGGGTGTGGCCCTGGGTCGCGGCCATCGCCTCGATGCAGGTGCGCCCGACGTTGTTGAAGACGTCCTGCGCGGTGAGCGACCAGCCGCTGGTCTGGGAGTGCGTGCGCAGGGACAGCGACTTGGGGTTCTGGGGGTCGAAGTCGCGCACCAGCCGCGCCCACAGGGCCCGGGCGGCGCGCATCTTGGCGACCTCCATGAAGAAGTTCATGCCGATCGCCCAGAAGAACGACAGTCGCGGGGCGAACTGGTCGATGGTGAGGCCCGCGTCGAGGCCGGCGCGGATGTACTCGACGCCGTCGGCCAGCGTGTAGGCGAGCTCGAGGTCGGCCGTCGCCCCGGCCTCCTGGATGTGGTAGCCGGAGATGGAGATCGAGTTGAAGCGGGGCATCTTCTGCGACGTGTACTGGAAGATGTCGCTGATGATCCGCATGCTCGGCGCCGGCGGGTAGATGTAGGTGTTGCGGACCATGAACTCCTTGAGGATGTCGTTCTGGATGGTCCCCGCGAGCTGCTCGGGCTTGACGCCCTGCTCCTCCGCGGCCGCGATGTACATCGCCATGATCGGCAGCACGGCGCCGTTCATGGTCATCGACACCGACATCTCGTCGAGCGGGATGCCGTCGAAGAGGGTCCGCGTGTCGTAGATCGAGTCGATCGCCACCCCCGCCATGCCGACGTCGCCGCGCACCCGGGGGTGGTCGGAGTCGTAGCCGCGGTGGGTGGCGAGGTCGAAGGCGACCGACAGGCCCTTCTGGCCCGCCGCGAGGTTGCGGCGGTAGAAGGCGTTGGACTCCTCCGCGGTGGAGAACCCGGCGTACTGGCGCACGGTCCACGGCTGGGTCGTGTACATGGTCGGGTAGGGGCCGCGCAGGAACGGGCTCAGGCCCGGCCAGGTGTCGAGGGCGTCGAGTCCCTCGAGGTGCTCGGGCCCGTAGACCGGCAGGACGTCGATGCCCTCGGGGCTCGCCCACGCCTCGGTGTCCCCGGCGGTCGCACCGCCGACGGGCTGGGCCACGCCCCCCAGCGGGAGTCCCGCGAAGCTGTCCGGAATGCCTGCGCTGGTGCTCATGCGAGCGCCTCCCTCGTCCGGGTGAGGAACGCGAGCGCGTCCACCCCCATGGCTGCACTGTCGTCGACGCCGTCCAGCGGCTTGCCCGCGACGATCACGTGCGTCGCCCCGGCCTCGCGGAGGGCGGCGACGACGTCGGCACCCCACTCGGCGTACGTCGTGTCGGTCCCGGCCAGGCAGACCACCGGCTGCCCGGCGTACGCCGCGAGCACGGACTCGACGCCATCGGTCGGTCCGGCCACCTCGACCGCGATGCCACCGGCGGCGAGGAGGTTGCTGGCGAAGGTCGCCCGCGCGGTGTGGGCGGCGACCGTGCCGAGGGTCGCGAGGAAGACCGGTCGCGTGGCCGGTTCGTCTCGCAGCGCCTCGAAGGCCGCGCCGTGGCGACGTACCGGGTCGGGCTCGCCGGCGCGCTCGGGGAGCACCTCGGCCAGGTTCGGGAACTCGCTGAGGCCGGTCAGCGGCCGCCGCCGGGTGGCGACCTCGCCGGCCCGGACCGCAGCGGYGTCCTCGACGCGGGCGAGCAGGGAGCCGTCGTCCAGCGCGGCGACGATGCCCCCGGCCGTCTCGATCCGGCCGAGCTCCTCCCACGCCACACGGGCGAGGTCGTCGGTCAGCCGCTCGACGGCGTACGAACCGCCGGCGGGGTCGGCGACCCGGGCCACGTGCGACTCGGAGATGAGCAGCGACGAGGTGTTGCGGGCGACGCGGCGACCGAGGGCGTCCGGCACACCGAGGGTGACGTCGAAGGGGACGACGGTCACTGCCTCGGCTCCTCCCACCCCCGCCGCGAACGCCGCGACGGTGCCGCGCAGCATGTTGACCCAGGGGTCGTAGGAGCTGAGCATCGGCCGACTGGTGACCACGTGCTGGCGCATGGCCGACGAGTCGGCCCCGCCTCCCGACAGCTCGACGACCCGCGCCCACAGGCGACGGGCGGCGCGCAGCTTGGCGATCGTCGGGAACTGCTCGTCGGTGGCCGCGAGGCGGAACTCGATGAGCCCGAGCGACTCCTCCAGCGACAGGCCGGCGCCGGTGAGCACGCGCAGGTACGCCGCTCCGGTGGCGATCGCGTAGCCGAGCTCCTGGGCGTCGGTGGCGCCCCGGTCGTGCAGGGCGGTCGCGTCGACCGTGACGCCGAGGACGCCGTGCTCCCGGGCGAGTCGGGCGACCGCGACCATCGCGTCGAGGTCGACGTCCGTCGCGTGGCGCACGCGGGCGCCGACCGGGTCGGCGCCGAGGTTGGTGCCCGGGTGAGCGTCGACGCCCCGCTCCTCCAGGACCGCGAGCAGCGCCTCGGCGGCCGCCACCGGCTCACCGGGCGCCTCGAGGGTCACCGGGGCGAGGTCCGCGAAGACCCCCTGCAGCACCGTCGCGAGGTCGGTCGCCGAGAGGCCACGACCGAGCTCGACCCACAGCGAGGTCGCACCGTTCTCGAGGTCGACCAGGACCGCCTCGTGGGCGGCCGCGGCGTCCGGGCCGAAGACCCAGGCCCGGATGTCCCAGTCGCCGGCGCGCGTCGGCCGCCCGCTCGTGGTCAGGTCGGCGACGCTCTCCCGGGTCCCGATCGGGGCCACCGCGATGCCGTCCAGGGTGGTGCGGGTCAGCGCCTCCCACGCGGCGGAGTCGGGGTCGTCCTCCCCCAGCCGGCGCGCCTTGCGCAGCACCGCTGCGGCCGCGGTCTCCCATGCGGCGGCGTCGTGCCGGTCGTCGGGGGACTCCAGCCGGAGCGAGCCCTGCTCGGGCTCCAGCTCCGTCGGCTCGTCGAGGCCGCCTTCTACGTCGGTCATGCAGCGCAGGATAGGCCCGTCGGGCGGGTCGGGTCAGGGGCCGGTCCTATGGCATACCTCTCACCGGGGCGCCCCGGGCTTCACCCGACGTTGACCTGCGGTTGGCCCCGCCGACCACCCCCGTCGGTCCCCGTCCGCCAGTGTCGGTCCATGGAGACCCGTCGGATCGCGCTGGTGACCGAGACGTTCTACCCCGCGGTGGACGGCACCACCACGACGCTCAAACAGGTGGCCGACCACCTCATCGACGCCGGCCACGAGGTGCTCCTCCTCGCCCCGGGGCCGGGCCTGACGACGTACCGGCGCAGCCGGGTGGCCCGCATCCGACCTCTCGACAGGCCCGGGAGCCAGGTGCGCGAGGCGCTGGCGCGCTTCGAGCCCGACCTGGTGCATGCCGTCTCTCCCGGCACGTTGGGCCGCAAGGCGCTCAAGCACGCCCGGCGCCTCGGCGTGCCCACGCTGGTGGTGCAGCACGCCCCGCTCACCGAGCTCACCCGCCAGCTCTGGCTCGCCAAGGTCGCGGCGCGCGCCGACGGGCTCGTCGTGACGTCCGACTTCCTCGCCGACCGCCTGCACCGGCTCGGGCTCGACCCCGCCGTGTGGGAGCCCGGGGTCGACACGCGTGCCTTCACCCCGGCGCTGCGGGACCGCTGGCTGCACGACCGGTGGTCGCGGGCCCGGTCCCGCGAGGGACGCCGCGTGGTCGTCGGGTACGCCGGCAGCCTGCACGAGCGCCACGGCGTACGCCGTCTCGTCGAGGTCGCCGACCTAGCCGGCGTGCAGCTCGTGGTCATCGGCTCCGGGCCCCAGGAGGCATGGCTGCGCCGCCGCGTCCCGCAGGCGCGGTTCACCGGGGCGCTGCGCACCGGCGAGCTCGCCACCGCGCTGGCCTCGCTCGACGTGCTCGTGCATCCCGGCGAGCAGGAGACGTGCTGCCACTCCCTGCGCGAGGCCGCGGCGAGCGGGGTGCCCGTCGTCGCCCCTCGTACCGGCGGGGCACCGCGCGTGGTGCGCGACCTCGAGACCGGACTCCTGTACGACCCGACCACGGGCTCCGGCCTGCGGCGGGCCGTCGAGTCGGTCGCCGGTGACCGGCACCGCGCCCTGCTGGGACAGCGCGGACGCGAGCTGTGCACGCGCACCTGGCAGGACGCGTGCGGCGAGCTGGTGGCCGACCACTACACCCCGCTGCTCGCACCCCTCGACCGCGCCGGACGTCGGCGTACGGCGGTCGGCTGACCTCTCGTCCGCACTGGGTGAGGCCCACCCGACCGGACGCATGTCACACTCCCCCGGGGCCACACGCGGGGTCGCTGGCGGTACCGTGACCTCCGTGGCTACGCAAACTTCAGCCCCGACCCTGGTGAAGGGTTCTCGGGCGGCCCGTTCGACCATCACGCTCAAGATCCTGATGGCCGCCAGTGGCATCGTCTTCATCGGCTTCGTGCTCGTGCACATGTACGGCAACCTCAAGGCCTTCGCCGGCCATGACGCCTTCAACGAGTACGCCCACCACCTGCGCACCTTCGGGGAGCCGATCCTCCCCTACGGGGGCCTGCTGTGGATCGTGCGTGTCGGCCTGATCGCGGCACTCGTGGTCCACGTCGCCTCGGCGTACGCCCTCGCGCGACGTGCCTCCACGGCCCGCACGCAGAAGTACGTCGTCAAGAAGAACCGGTCATCCTCGCTGTCCTCGCGCACGATGCGCTGGGGTGGCGTGACGATCCTGGTCTTCCTCGTGTGGCACCTCCTCAACTTCACCATCGGGAAGATCAACCCGTCCGGCGGGGCGACCAACGACCCCTACAACCTGATGGTCGACACCTTCGACCTCTGGTGGATGACGATCATCTACCTCCTGGCGATGCTCGCCCTCGGCCTGCACCTGCACCACGGCACGTGGAGCGCGATGCAGACGCTGGGCCTCACCTCCACCGCCGCCGCCCGGAAGCGTGCGAAGACCGCCGGCTGGGTGCTCGCGGTCGTGATCGCCGGCGGCTTCTCGCTGGTCCCCCTGTTCGTCCTCTTCGGCGTGATCTCCAAGTAAGGGAGCCGACACATGGCCATGACTGATTCCTCCGGGACCGTGTTCACCAACCAGCCCTCCGTGCAGACCTCCGACGACGCCGCCGGCTACTACACGCCCGGCGAGCCGCTGGTCGACGCGAAGGCGCCCACCGGCCCGATCGCCACGCGGTGGACCAACCGCAAGTTCGAGAACCGGCTCGTCAACCCGGCCAACCGCCGCAAGCTCGACGTGATCATCGTCGGCACCGGTCTGGCCGGCGGCTCGGCCGCGGCCACGCTCGGCGAGGCCGGCTACAACGTGAAGTCGTTCTGCTACCAGGACTCCCCTCGTCGGGCCCACTCGATCGCCGCCCAGGGCGGCATCAACGCGGCCAAGAACTACAAGGAGGACGGCGACTCCGTCCACCGCCTCTTCTACGACACCGTCAAGGGCGGGGACTACCGCTCGCGCGAGTCGAACGTGTACCGCCTCGCCGAGGTCAGCACGAACATCATCGACCAGTGCGTCGCCCAGGGCGTCCCGTTCGCCCGTGAGTACGGCGGCCTGCTCGACAACCGCTCGTTCGGTGGGGTGCAGGTGTCCCGCACGTTCTACGCCCGCGGCCAGACGGGCCAGCAGCTGCTGATCGGCGCCTACCAGGCGCTCGAGCGGCAGGTGGCGGCCGGCACCGTGACGACGTACACGCGTCACGAGATGCTCGACCTGGTCATGGTCGACGGCAAGGCGCGAGGCATCATCGCCCGCGACATGGTCACCGGTGCCGTCGAGACGCACACGGCCGACGTCGTGGTGCTCGCCTCCGGCGGCTACGGCAACGTCTTCTACCTCTCCACCAACGCGATGGGCTGCAACGTCACCGCCGCGTGGCGTGCGCACCGCAAGGGCGCCTACATGGCCAACCCCTGCTACACGCAGATCCACCCGACCTGCATCCCGGTCTCCGGCGAGCACCAGTCCAAGCTGACCCTGATGAGCGAGTCGCTGCGCAACGACGGTCGCATCTGGGTGCCGAAGAACAAGGAGGACTGCGACAAGGACCCGCGGGACATCCCCGAGGAGGACCGCGACTACTACCTGGAGCGGATCTACCCGTCCTTCGGCAACCTGGTCCCCCGCGACATCGCCTCCCGCCAGGCCAAGAACATGTGCGACGAGGGTCGCGGTGTGGGTCCCAAGGTCGGCGACTTCCGACGTGGCGTCTACCTCGACTTCGCCGACGCCATCGCGCGCCTGGGCAAGGCCGGCATCGAGGAGAAGTACGACAACCTCCTCGACATGTACGAGCGGATCACGGGTGAGAACCCCTACGAGGTCCCGATGCGGATCTACCCCGCCGTGCACTACGTCATGGGCGGCCTGTGGGTCGACTACGACCTGCAGTCCAACATCCCCGGCCTGTTCGTGACCGGAGAGGCCAACTTCTCCGACCACGGCGCCAACCGCCTCGGGGCCTCCGCCCTGATGCAGGGCCTGGCCGACGGCTACTTCGTGCTCCCCAACACCATCCGCGACTACCTCGCCGACGGTCCCTTCGAGCCGGTCGGCGACGACCACCCCGAGGTGGTCGCCGCCCGCGACGCGGTCCAGGCCCGGATCGAGCGGTTCCTGTCGATCAACGGCGAGCGTTCGGCCGACAGCTTCCACAAGGAGCTCGGCAACCTCATGTGGGAGTACTGCGGCATGGACCGCAACGCCGAGGGCCTGCGCAAGGCCATCGACGGCATCCGCGAGCTCAAGCGCGAGTTCTGGTCCAACCTCCGGGTGCTCGGCACCGCCGAGTCGCTCAACCAGAGCCTGGAGAAGGCCGGCCGCGTCGCCGACTTCCTCGAGCTCGGCGAGCTCATGTGCATCGACGCCCTCAACCGGCGCGAGTCGTGCGGCGGACACTTCCGCGGCGAGTCGCAGACCGAGGACGGCGAGGCGCTGCGCATCGACGACGAGTTCGCCTACGTCGCCGCGTGGGAGTTCGCCACCGCCCCCGAGAACGACCCCAACGAGCCGCAGAGCTCGATGGGCAGCCCGGTCCTGCACAAGGAGGACCTCCTCTACACCGCGATCGAGATGAAGCAGAGGTCCTACAAGTGAAGCTCACGCTCAAGATCTGGCGCCAGGCCGATGCCGAGGCGACGGGCGAGATGCGTACCTACGCGCTCGACGGCGTCTCGGAGGACATGTCGTTCCTCGAGATGCTCGACGTCCTCAACGAGCAGCTCAACGCCGCCGGCGAGGACCCGGTCGCCTTCGACTCCGACTGCCGCGAGGGCATCTGCGGCACGTGCGGCCTGATGATCAACGGCCAGGCGCACGGCCCGGAGGTCACCACGACCTGCCAGCTGCACATGCGCACGTTCTCCGACGGCGACGAGATCACCATCGAGCCGTGGCGCGCCGACGCGTTCCCGGTCGTCAAGGACCTCGTCGTCGACCGCGGTGCCTTCGACCGGATCATCCAGCAGGGCGGCTTCATCTCCGCCAACACCGGTTCGGCCCCCGAGGCCAACTCGGTGCCGGTCCCCCGCGACAAGGCGATGCGCTCGTTCAACATGGCGACCTGCATCGGCTGCGGCGCCTGCGTCGCCGCATGCCCCAACGGCTCGGCCTCGCTCTTCATGGGCGCCAAGATCACCCACCTCGGCGAGCTGCCGCAGGGCCAGCCCGAGCGCGACGCGCGGGTGGTCAACATGGTCGGCCAGCACGACCACGAGGGTTTCGGCGGCTGCACCAACATCGGAGAGTGCACGGCCGCCTGCCCCAAGGGCATCCCGCTCGACGTGATCAGCCAGCTCAACAAGGACCTGCGCACCGCGCTCAAGCACGGTCACTGATCCTCCCGATCACTCCCTGGCCCGTCCGGACTCGCGTCCTGGCGGGCCAGTGGTGTGTCCGGGGTCCTTCCTCCCCTTCCTCCGCTTCCTCCCCTTCCTCCCGCGGAGCGGTGAGCCAGCCACATTTCCTCGCTCGGTCCTGTGGCTGCGTGACCGCTGCCCCGCGCGTCGTACGGCGACACCCCGGCGGGCGGTGACTCAGCCACATCTCGCGCCTCGAGAAGGTGGCTCACTCACCGCCCGGAAGGGCGCGGTCGTACGACGTCTGAGAGTCGCCGGAACAACGTCAGCCACAGCTCCCCGAACTCCGGGACCGGGCCGTCGTACCCACCCTCGAGCAGCAGCCGGTGGATGCGGCCGATGGCCACCCGGGGCGTGCGCATCCGCTCCTTGGTGACCTGCTCGTAGTCGATGTCGGCCCTCCGGAACACCGCGTAGCGATCGATGTCGCCGGTGTACTGGTCGCGGTCCTCCTGGTGCTGACTGCCCTCGTACTCGACCGCGCGTCGCCACTGCGGGTACCAGAGGTCGGGGATCACGACGTGACCCCCACCGAGCTCCAGGGGAAGGTTCACCTCAGGCTCCGGCAGGCCCGCGAAGCGCACCAGGGTGAGGAGCTCGGCCTCGGGGAGGGACCGGCATCGGTCGTCGAGGGCGTCTCTCACCCAGCGCGCCTCGGCACATCCGCGCCGCCACGGCTGGTCGGACACCAGCGCCTCCAGCAGGGACGCGTCCATCAGGCCGAGGTGCAGGAGGAGACACCCGACCTTGATGGCGTCGAGGGTGCGGGCCTCGGCGCCGTACGCCGCGAACGCCGCCTCCGCGGTGACGCCCTCGCCGTCCTCCGGCGGCATCATGACGGTGCGGTGCAGGAACACGCCGGGCAGGGCGAGGTGGTGGTCCCCCTCGACGACGAAGTGCAGGGGCGTGCGCGGCCCGTGGTCGAGGCCGAGCTCCTGGATCCGGGTGATGCCGGTCGTCCGCGCACCTTCGGGGAGGGCCAGACGGGCCGCGCGGAGGTCGTCGGCGAAGCAGGACTCGTGGTCCCGGTGCCGGTAGACCTCGTGGTGGACCCGGACGAACTGGACACCCTCGAGCACGCGCGGCGTGATGCCGGCGGCGAGGGCCTCGGCGCGCGTGAACGGGCCGGCGCGGAACTCCTGGGGAACGGCGAACATGGCCACGATCTCGCCACCAGCCGGACGCTCCCGCCACCGCCGCGCGGCCCACTGGGGAGCCACGGGACCCGTGCCGTGCCTGTGCGTTCTTCTTGGCTCGCGCTCCGCCCTCGGGGAGCGGTGGCTCAGCCACGTTCGACGTACGAGGAATGTGGCTGGCTCACCGCCCCCGGCGGAGGGTGGGGAGGACCAGGGTCAGGAGCGCGAGCGCAGCACCCGGACACCCCAGACGGCGAAGACGCCGCCGAGGACCAGGTTGGCCACGATCAGCCCCGAGTGGGCGATCCAGTAGCCCGCGGGACGGTCCTCGCCGGCCGCGTGGGCGGCGTACAGGTTCTTGGTGAACATCCCCCAGGTGATGGCGTTCCAGACGGCCACCCCGACGAGGAACACCCCGTGCTTGCGGGTCAAGGTGATGCTCACTGCTTCCTCCTGATCACGGCGACGAGCGCCAGCATGGTCGCCGCGCCGGCCGCGAAGGCTCCGACGGGACGTGTGGGGTGCGTGGAGAGGTCGGCGGCACCGAGGGTGGGGCTGTGCTCGACGACCTGCTGAACGTCGATCTGCGGACCCTCCACGTCGCCCTCGCGCCACGCCTCACGCTCGCGCTGCTCCCGGGCCGCCGGGGTCGTGTGGGCCCAGGCCGCGGAGAGCACCACGACGCGGGAGAAGTAGTTCATCCACACCACCAGGATCAGCGCGATGCCGAAGGCCTGGGCGGCTGGCTGGTTCTTGGTACCAGCCAGCAGGAAAGTCGACAGCTGCTTGAGCACCTCGAACACGAGCGCACCGAGCAGGGCACCGGACCACAGCGAACGTGTTGGCACGGGCGGCGCGGCGAGGACCCGGAAGAAGGCGAAGAACAGCAGCGTGCTGGCGGCCAGGCCGAGGGCCAGGCCCATCACCCACACGAACGGCTCCACGCCGGCACCGAGGCCGAGGAACTCCAGGATCGRCGTCGCCAGCTTGGTCGCGACCCCCGAGACCGCAACGCTGAGGAACAGCACGGTGCCCAGCATCACCAGGGCGAGGATGTCGCGGAGCTTGCCCCAGACGAAGTTGGGCTGCTCCTGGTCCGGCTCCTCGAAGACCGCGACGAGGGCGGCGCGCATGCCCGATAGCCAGCCGAGACCGGAGTAGAGCGCGACCAGCAGGCCGATGCTCACGATGCCGGACGCCGACCCCTGCAGGGTGTCGAGGCTCAGCTCCCCCTCGCCGTTGCCGACGATGCCCGGCAGCACGCCGTCGATGGCCGTCACCAGGTGGGTCTGGGCCTTGGGGAAGGCGCCGGAGATGAACCCCACCACGGCGAACGCGACGGCGATCAGGGGGAAGAAGGACAAGAAGGCGAAGTAGGTCACGGCCGCGGCCAGCGCGCTGCCCTTGACGTTGCCGTAGTGCTGCACGGTGCGCACGAGGTGGTCGAGCAGGCGCGAGCGCTCCCGCGCGTCCTCGATGCGCTGCTTCACCGATGCGACCAGTGCCATGCGGACTCCCGAGATCAGACGGTGCGGGCTCAGGCGGTGGGCTGCAGGGCGAACTCCCGCGTGGGCTGCCACCCCGCACCCTCGTCGTGGACGTACAGCGAGAAGGCGCCGGCCGTGAACTCGCACTCGAAGTCGGACAGCTCGGAGAAGGCCCGGTCGAGCTGCGCGTCGGCGAGGTGGTGGGCGACGGTCACGTGCGGGTGGAAGGGGAAGTGCAGGTCCATGGCCAGGGGTCCGCGGCGTACGGCGTCCGCCAGCAGCTCGACCTCCGAGATGCCCTCGACCAGGGTCACGAACACCACCGGCGAGACGGGGCGGAAGGTGCCGGTCCCCCGCAGGTGGATCCGGAAGGGCTCGAGCCCGGATGCCGCTCCGACGAGGTGCGCCTCGACGGCCGGCAGGTCCTCGGCGGGGATCTCCACCGGAGGGATCAGCGTGATGTGCGTCGGGATCTGCGTCGCGGTGGTGTCCCCCACCGCGGTGCGGTAGTCCTGGAGCTGGGTCGCCCACGGCTCGGGGATAGCCAGAGCCACACCGATGGTCACCACGGAGCGACCCTAACCGGTTACCCGTTCGCGTCCGCAGGGCACCGGTTCATAGACTCCCCCGGTGACCGAGTCCTACCAGGCAGCCCTCGCCCGCAGCGCCGAGCTCGACAAGCTCCTCGACACCGACCCCGGGTCGCTGCGCATGCTCACCGGCGACCGACCGACCGGGGCCCTGCACATCGGGCACTACTTCGCCTCGATCCGCAACCGGGTCCGTCTCCAGCAGCGCGGCGCGGAGATCTGGCAGCTCGTCGCCGACTACCAGGTGATCACCGACCGCGAGGCGCTCGGCGACGTCGCGGGCAGCGTGCGCGGCCTGGTCATCGACAACATCGCGGCCGGCCTCGATCCCGAGCAGGCGACGATCTTCACCCACTCGTCGGTCCCGGCCCTCAACCAGCTGATGCTGCCGTTCCTGAGCCTGGTCAGCGTGGCCGAGCTGCAGCGCAACCCCACGGTCAAGGACGAGGCGAAGTCCGCCGGCATCACCTCGATCGGCGGCCTGCTGCTCACCTACCCGGTCCACCAGGCCGCCGACATCTTGTTCTGCAAGGCCAACGTCGTCCCGGTGGGCCGCGACCAGCTCCCCCACCTCGAGCAGACGCGGGTGATCGCCCGCCGCTTCAACGACCGCTACGGCGTGACCTTCCCCGAGCCCGGCGCCCTGCTCTCCGAGGCCACCCTCATCCTGGGCACCGACGGCACCAAGATGAGCAAGTCCAAGGGCAACGTCATCGAGCTGCGGATGAGCGCCGACGAGACCGCGAAGAAGATCAAGGGTGCCAAGACCGACTCCGACCGGGTCATCACCTACGACCCCGAGGGCCGTCCCGAGGTGGCCAACCTGCTCCTGCTCATCTCGTTGTGCGAGGGATCCGACCCCGCGGTCGTCGCCGAGGAGATCGGCGACGGCGGCGGCGGCGTGCTCAAGAAGCGGCTCACCGAGGCGGTCAACACCGAGCTCGCGCCGCTGCGTGCGCGTCGTGCCGAGCTCGAGAAGGACCCGGCGTACGTCGCCGACATCCTGCGTCGCGGCAACCAGCGGGCGAACGAGGTGGCCGAGACGACGCTGGACGAGGTCCGTGCGCGGATGGGCATGGTCTACACCTGAGGACCACGGCAGCCGCCAGGTCATCGGCTACGCGCCGGGCACCCAGGGCATGGCCGACCGGTGCGCGCCGTCCCGGCAGTTCTCCCAGGGGCTCGACTACGAGGGCCTGGGCACGGCCGGGGTGCACACCTACGGACCGCGTCTCCCAGGGACACGCCGGCCGATGTCGGAGCTGATGGCCCAGGAGCCGTTCCGCTCGATCATCGCCGCCCAGCGCATCGGAACCGTCAAGCCGGGCGTCCCGGTCCTGGTCAGCGCTTCTCGGCCAACGTCGCCCCGCTCCCCCAGGTCAGCAGCTGATGGCTGCTCTGACTCAGGCGGTCCAGGCGACGCTCTCGAGGACGTGGTCGGCCCAGGGGTTGATGCCGACGAGCTCGTTGCGGCGCGAGATCAGCTCGACCACGTCGTGCGTACGCCGGTCGCGCAGCTGACGGCGGCGCTCCAGCTCGGTGTCGTCGTGGTGTCCGTGCTCCGGCTGCTCGATCATCGAGGCCTCCCCTGGGTTGGTCGTGTGGGCGGCCCGGGTCCCGGGCGCCTGGCGACCATCCTTCTCGGGGAGTGCTACCGCATGGTTGAGCGCGTGTTACGGACAGGTTCCGGTCCGGCCGTCGTGTGTCATCCGACGTCACCGGACGTTCACCTGCCGGTCAGGCGCGCCTGCTCCGGTGCAGCCAGGCGGACACCAGGAGCACCACGAGACCACCCAGGCTCAGCGCGACACCCACCAGCGCAGGAGCGCGGTAGCCGGCCCCGGCCGCGATGACCAGGCCACCCAGCCAGGCGCCGAGGGCGTTGGCGACGTTGAGCGAGGCGTGGTTCATCGCCGCCCCCAGCGTCTGGGCCTCGCCGGCCACGTCCATCAACCGGAGTTGGAGGTTGACGACCAGCACCGAGCCGAGCGCGGTGATCAGGAAGACCACGGGCAGCGAGGCGAAGCCGTAGGGCACCACCAGCCAGAACAGCAGCAGCGACAGCGCCATCCCGACCGAGCCGATCAGCAGCGAGCGGAAGATCGACCAGTCGGCCATCACCCCGGCCAGCCAGGTGCCCGCGACCATGCCCAGCCCGAAGGAGAGCAGGAAGAGCGGCACCGCGGCCTCGGACAGGCCGCCCACCTCGGTGACGGTGGGGGCGATGTAGGAGTAGACGGCGAACATCCCGCCGAAGCCGATGGCCCCGGCCAGCAGCGTCAGCCACACCTGCGGCAGCGCGAAGGCACGCAGCTCACGGCGACCCGACGCGTCCTTGTCACCGGCGACCGATGGCACGTAGAGCGCGACCAGCGCCAGGGTCACGACGCCGAGCGCGGTCACGGCCCAGAAGGCCGAGCGCCAGCCGAGGTGCTGGCCCATCCAGGTCGCGGCCGGCACGCCGACCACGTTGGCCACGCTCAGGCCGAGCATGACCGAGGCCACCGCGCGACCCTTGCGGGCGGGGCTCGCCAGGCTGGCCGCCACCAGCGACGCGACGCCGAAGTAGGCACCGTGGGGCAGGCCGGCGGCGAAGCGGGCGACCATCAGCCCGCCGTACGACGTCGCGAGCGCGCTCGCCGCGTTGCCCACGGCGAACGCCACCATCAGCGCCAGCAGCAGCGCCCGGCGCGGCAGCCTCGCGCCCAGGAAGGCCAGGAGCGGGGCGCCGACGACGACGCCGAGGGCGTAGGCGGAGATGACGTGGCCGCCGGTCGGGATGGAGACCCCGACACCGGCCGCGATCTGGGGCAGCAGGCCCATCGTCACGAACTCGGTGGTGCCGATCGCGAAGCCGCCCATGGCGAGGGCGAGCACGGCGAGCGCGAAGTGCTGGGCGCGGATCTCGGGCGTGTGGTCGACGGGGGCATCGGCGGTGGAGGTCATGGGTGGCACCTATCCTCCAAGGACGCGCCGCACCGACCTATTCCGCGGCACGGGCCCTGCCCCCCGTCGCGTGCCACACCTCACACCGCACGCGCCCGCACACCCCACGTGCCCGCGAGGGCGGTCCGCCCGCAGGCACGCAGGGTGTCGTCGAGCATCAGAGCGTCGCGAGCGCCTCGTTGAGCGTGGCCGACGGACGCATGACCTTCTCGGCCAGCGCGTCGTCGGGCTCGTAGTAGCCACCGATGTCGGCCGGGTGCCCCTGCACGGCGAGCAGCTCGTCGACGATCTTCTGCTCGTTGTCGCGCAGCGTGGACGCGAGCGCGCCGAAGGCGGCCGCGAGGTCCGCGTCGTCGGTCTGCTTGGCGAGCTCCTCGGCCCAGTAGAGGCCGAGGTAGAAGTGCGAGCCGCGGTTGTCGATGGTGCCGAGCCGGCGACCGGGCGAGCGGTCCTCGTTGAGGAACGTCTCGGTGGCCCGGTCGAGGGTCTCGCCCAGGATCCTGGCCCGCGGGTTGTCGTCGTAGCCCGCGAGGTGCTCGAGGCTGGCGGCCAGCGCGAAGAACTCGCCCAGGCTGTCCCAGCGCAGGTAGTTCTCCTTGACCAGCTGCTGCACGTGCTTGGGCGCCGAGCCGCCGGCGCCGGTCTCGAAGAGGCCTCCACCGTTCATCAGCGGGACGACCGAGAGCATCTTGGCGCTGGTGCCGAGCTCGAGGATCGGGAACAGGTCGGTGTTGTAGTCGCGCAGCACGTTGCCGGTCACCGAGATGGTGTCCTCGCCCTTGCGGATCCGCTCCAGGCTGTACGCCGTCGCGTCCGCCGGCGCCATGATCTCGATGGTCAGGCCCTCGGTGTCGTGCTCGGGGAGGTAGGCCTTGACCTTGGCGATCAGGTTGGCGTCGTGGGCGCGGCCCTCGTCGAGCCAGAAGATCGCGGGCACGCCGGTGGCGCGGGCACGGGTGACGGCCAGCTTGACCCAGTCGCGGATCGGGTCGTCCTTGGTCTGGCAGGCGCGCCAGATGTCGCCCGGCTCGACGTCGTGCGACAGGAGCACGTCGCCGGCGGCGTTGCGGACCTCCACCGTGCCGGCCGCGGGGACCTCGAAGGTCTTGTCGTGCGAGCCGTACTCCTCGGCCGCCTTGGCCATGAGGCCGACGTTGGGCACCGAGCCCATGGTCGAGGGGTCGAAGGCGCCGTGGGCGCGGCAGTCGTCGAGGACGGTCTGGTAGACCGAGGCGTACGACGAGTCGGGGATCACCGCGAGGGTGTCCTGCTCGGCGCCGGCGGCGTTCCACATGTGGCCCGACGTGCGGATCATGGCCGGCATCGAGGCGTCCACGATGACGTCGGACGGCACGTGCAGGTTGGTGATGCCCTTGTCGGAGTCGACCATGGCCAGGTCGGGACCGTCGGCGATGCCCTGCTCGACGGCCTTGCGGATGGCCTCGCCGTCGGGGAGCTTGTCGGCGGCGGCCAGCAGGGCGCCGAGGCCGTCATTGGGGCTGATGCCCGCGGCGGTCAGCTGCTCGCCGTACTGCTCGAAGAGGGTGGGGAAGAACGCCTGCACGACGTGGCCGAAGATGATCGGGTCGGAGACCTTCATCATGGTGGCCTTGAGGTGCACCGAGAACAGCACGTCCTCGGCCTTGGCGCGGGCGACCTGCTCGGTGAGGAAGCGGCGCAGCGCGGCGACGTGCATGACGGTGCCGTCGACGACCTCGCCGGCCAGGACCGGGATCGACTCCTTGAGGACCGTCTCGGTGCCGTCGGCGGCGACGTGCACGACCGAGAGGGTGTCGTCGGCGTCGAGGACGACCGACTTCTCGTTGGAGCGGAAGTCGTCGGCGCCCATGGTGGCGACGTTGGTGCGGCTGTCGCTGCTCCAGGCGCCCATCGAGTGCGGGTGGGCCTTGGCGTAGTTCTTGACGCTCGCCGGGGCGCGACGATCCGAGTTGCCCTCGCGCAGGACGGGGTTGACCGCGGAGCCCTTGACCTTGTCGTACTTCGCGCGGGCGGCCTTCTCCTCGTCGGTCTGCGGGTTCTCCGGGTAGTCGGGGAGGTCGTAGCCCTTGCCCTGCAGCTCGGTGACCGCGGCCTTGAGCTGCGGGATGGAGGCGGAGATGTTGGGCAGCTTGATGATGTTGGCCTCGGGCTTCGTGGCCAGCTCGCCGAGCTCGGCAAGGGCGTCCTCGAGCCGCTGCTCGTCGGTCAGCCGCTCGGGGAACTGCGCGATGATGCGCCCGGCGAGGGAGATGTCGCGCGTCTCGACCTCGACGCCGGCCGTGCGCGCGTAGGCGGACACGATGGGCAGCAGGGAGTACGTCGCCAGCATGGGCGCTTCGTCGGTGTGGGTGTAGATGATCTTGGCCATGGTGCGACGGCTCCTGGTGTGGTCGACAGCGGTGATCGGGTTGATCGACTGGGTACGACGATCAGGCAAACTAACTTGACGTCAAGATACCTGACCGCGACATCCGCCCAACCCTCGCACCCACCGGGCGCGGATCGCTAGAGTGCTCGGTGTTCCCACGGGGGTGGGCACGTCTCTTCTCTGGAAGGCCTGGCATGACCGAGATCGTCGAGGATGCGCCCACCACGGCCCAGAAGTTCTCCGCCGAGATGCTGGGGACCTTCGTGCTCGTCTTCTTCGGCGTGGGGGCCGCGCTGATGAGTGGGGGCGACTACCTCACCACCGGGCTGACGTTCGGGCTCACCGTGGTCGTGATGGCCTACGCCGTGGGCCGTGTGTCCGGAGGCCACTTCAACCCCGCGATCACCGTCGGCGCCGCGTTCGGTGGCCGTCTCCCGTGGAGCGCCACCCCGATCTACGTCGGCGCGCAGCTTCTCGGTGGCCTGGTCGCCGGCGCGCTGCTCTTCGCCCTGATGCACGGCTTCGAGGGCTACACGGCGGAGGGCAACATCGGCGCCAACTCGTTCGGCGACCAGGGCAGCGGCTACGCCATGTGGGCGGCCTTCCTGCTGGAGATGCTGCTCACGCTCATCTTCTTGTACGTCGTCCTCGGGGTCACCGACGCCCGCAACGACTTCCAGGCCCTGATGGGCCCGCTGGCCATCGGCCTCTCGCTGGCGATGATCCACTTCGCCTCCATGGGCGCCACCGGCACCTCGGTCAACCCGGCCCGCTCGATCGGCGTGGCCGTCTTCGGCGGCACCGACGCGATCCTCCAGCTGTGGCTGTTCATCGTCGCGCCGCTGGTCGGCGCGATCATCGCGGGCCTCACCTACCCGCTGGTCTTCGGCCACGGCAGCGAGCCGGTCCCCGGCTCGGGCGTCTCCTTCGGCGGTGGCCGCAGGCAGCAGGGCCAGTACGCCCCGCCGAGCGGCTACGAGCAGCAGTGGAACCAGGGCCAGCAGGGGACGTACGCCGCGCCGAGCGGCTACGAGCAGCAGTGGAACCAGGGCCAGCAGGTTCCCCCCGCCCACCCCGGACAGCCCGGACAGGTGCCGCCTCCGCAGCAGTGGGGCCCTCCTGCCCCGCAGCAGCCGCCGCCCGGCCAGTGGGGCCAGCCGGCCCCCCAGCAGCCGCAGCCCGGCGTCCCGCCGCAGGGCCAGCCCCAGCAGTGGGGGCAGCCGCTGCCCGACGACGGCGAGGACGGCCGCACCCAGGTGCGTCGTCCCGACTGAGGCTCACCCGCTGGTGAAGTCCACCAGCGCGAGGTCCCCGTCCTCCCCCTCCAGGAGCACCGGCCCGATCCCGCGGGCGTAGAACGCCTCGCTGGTGACACCCGGCCGCAGCGGGGAGCTGTCCTCGACCTGCACCAGCGCGTCGAAGGCGTCGTACGGCGTGGTGCGCCGCTCGTCGATCGACAGCACCCGCCGGGCGTCCTCCGCGACCCCCGGAGCCTGCTCGGTCGCGAAGCCGTCGCCCACCCGGGGCGTCGCGGGCATGGCGAGGCCGGCCTCGGCGCCGGACACGCCGGCCTCCCAGACCCCCCGGTCACCGAGGTGCCAGACGTTGCCGTCCCGGTCCTGGGCGTACCACGCGGTCGATTCCTCCTCGACCCGCCCGCGGTCGCTGCGCGCCACGGTCTCCACGGCGGTTGCCTCGACACCGGCCGCCCGGGTGGTCCCGGACACCGTCACCTCGACCGTGCCGCCGTCCTGCGCCCGGTAGGTCCATCCGCTCCCGGGCGCCAGGGGGAACCACGGGTTGTCGACTCCGCTGACGAAGTCGGTCGGCTCGGGACTCGGCGTGGGGACGACGAGCCCGTCGATCCCTGAGGGCGGCGCGGTCCGCGGCTCCCCGAACCCGCACCCGGTCGCCAGGAGAGCGAGGGACAGCAGGGTGACGGGCAGCAGCCGCACGGCCGGGACACGGCGTCGCAGTGCTGGGGAGGGGCCACCGGGCATGGCGCCAGCATGCCCGACCGTGGGTCAGCCCCTTGGCCGCGGGGGGAGGCCGCGCTGCTAGCGTCAGCCGCGGAACCAGCCTTCGTCGCACATCACAGGAGTCGTCGTGAGCACCACACCCCTCAAGGTCGCCGTCACCGGCGCCGCCGGCCAGATCGGCTACAGCCTGCTCTTCCGTCTCGCCAGCGGGTCGCTGCTCGGCGACCGGCCGATCGAGCTGCGCCTGCTCGAGATCGAGCCGGCCCTCAAGACCCTCGAGGGCGTCGTGATGGAGCTCGACGACTGCGCCTTCCCGCACCTGGCGGGCATCGAGATCGGCCACGAGCCGGAGAAGGTCTTCGACGGCGTCAACCTCGCCCTGCTGGTCGGCGCCCGCCCGCGCGGCCCCGGCATGGAGCGCGGCGACCTGCTCGAGGCCAACGGCGCGATCTTCACCGCCCAGGGCAAGGCGCTCAACGCCGTCGCCGCGGACGACGTACGCATCGGTGTCACCGGCAACCCGGCCAACACCAACGCGCTGATCGCGATGACCAACGCGCCCGACATCCCGCAGGAGCGCTTCTCCGCGCTCACCCGCCTGGACCACAACCGGGCGATCTCGCAGCTCGCGGCCCGGACCGGCGCCCCCGTCACCGACATCCACAAGATGACGATCTGGGGCAACCACTCGGCCACCCAGTACCCCGACCTGTTCCACGCCGAGGTCGGCGGCCGCAACGCCGCCGAGGTCGTGGGCGACCAGGCCTGGATCGAGAACGACTTCATCCCCACCGTCGCCAAGCGCGGCGCCGCCATCATCGAGGCTCGTGGCTCGTCCTCGGCAGCCTCGGCCGCCTCGGCGACCGTGGACGCCGCCCGTGACTGGCTGCTCGGCTCCGCCCAGGACGACTGGGTCTCCATGGCGGTCGTCTCCGACGGCTCCTACGGCGTGCCCGAGGGCCTCATCTCCTCCTTCCCCGTCACCACCAGGGACGGCGACTGGGAGATCGTCCAGGGCCTCGAGATCGACGACTTCTCGCGCGGACGCATCGACGCCTCCACGGCCGAGCTGGCCGAGGAGCGCGACGCCGTCAAGGAGCTCGGGCTCATCTGATCCCGCCCCTCGAGCACCGGAGCCCCGGCCCCGCGGACCCACGTCCGCAGGGCCGGGGCTGCGTCGTTCAGACGCCCGGCTGGTCGGGGATCGAGCCGGCGAGGAAGATCAGCGCCGACCCGAGGACCGCGAGCACCAGCACGTCGAGCGCCTTGAAGCGTACGGCGAGCATCCCGGCGTCGCGGTTGGACAGCAGCAGCCGCACCAGGCCGCCGAGGAGCAGCGCCCCGCCGAAGACCCGGATCCCGGTGCGCCACTCCCCCGTGACGACGATGCCGACGGCGACGACGCAGGTCGCGAGGACGACGAGGTAGAAGGCGCCCCCGATCGTCGAGGGGTAGCGCCGCTCCTCCTCCGGGCCGGGCTCGGGCGCGACGCCGTCGACGAGCTCCTCCGCCGACACCGGGGGCACGCTCTCCGGCGGGGCGATGCGCGGCTCCCGCGGGTCGTCGGTGTCGTCGGTGTCGTCGGTCATCTCAGGCCTCGAGGGACTTCTCGGCCATGGAGACGATGTTGGTGAGCAGCATCGCCCGGGTCATCGGCCCGACGCCGCCCGGGTTGGGCGAGACCCACCCGGCGGTCTCCCACACGTCGTCGGCCACGTCGCCGGCGATCTTGCCGTCGACCCGCGAGACCCCCACGTCGAGGACCGCGGCACCCGGCTTGACCATGTCGGCGGTGATGATGCCGGGGACCCCGGCGGCGGCGACCACGATGTCGGCGTTGCGCACGTGGGCGGCCAGGTCGCGCGTGCCGGTGTGGCACAAGGTGGCGGTGGCGTTCTCCGAGCGGCGGGTGAGCAGCAGCCCCAGCGGGCGCCCGACCGTGAGGCCGCGTCCGACCACGACGACCTCGGCACCGGCGATCTCCACGCCGTGGCGGCGCAGCAGCTCGAGGCAGCCGACGGGCGTGCAGGGCAGCGGGCCGTCCTCGCCGAGCACGAGCCGGCCGAGGTTCTCGGGGTGGAGGCCGTCGACGTCCTTGCGGGGGTCGACGCGCGACAGCAGGCGGAACTCGTCGAGCCCGGTCGGCTGCTGGACGATGAAGCCGGTCACGGCCGGGTCGGCGTTGAGCCGGTCGATCACCTCCTCCACCTCCTCCTGGGTCGCGGAGGCGGGCAGGTCGTGGCGGAAGGAGGCGATGCCGACCTTGGCGCAGTCCTTGTGCTTGGCCCCGACGTACCACCGGCTGCCGGGGTCGTCGCCGACCATCACGGTGGCCAGGCCGGGGGTGACACCGCGCTCCTCGAGGGCCCTCACCCGCTCGGCCAGCTCGGCCATGATCGCGGTGAGGGTCGCCGTTCCGTCGAGCGTCTGTGCAGTCACGGGGTCATCCAATCAGTCAGTGGAAGAAGTGCCGGGCGCCGGTGAGGTACATCGTCACGCCGGCCTTCTCGGCCGCCTCGATGACCTCGTCGTCCCGGACCGAGCCGCCGGGCTGGACGATGGCCGTCACCCCGGCATCGATCAGCACCTGGGCGCCGTCGGCGAAGGGGAAGAACGCGTCGGAGGCCGCCACCGAGCCGGCAGCCCGGTCCCCGGCCCGCTCCACCGCGAGGCGGCAGGAGTCGACCCGGTTGACCTGGCCCATGCCGACGCCGACCGAGGCGCCGTCGCGGGCGAGGAGGATGGCGTTGGACTTGACCGAACGGCAGGCCCGCCAGGCGAAGGCGAGGTCGGCGAGGAGCTCGGCCGAGGCCGCCTCGCCGGTCGCCAGCGTCCACGAGGCCGGGTCGTCGCCCCCACCGTCGACGTCGGCGTCGATGACGTCGCGCTGCTGGAGCAGCAGGCCCCCCGAGATCGCGCGGAGGTCGCTGCCGCCGCGCGCCAGCGGGGCCGCCTCCAGGATGCGGATGTTCTTCTTGGCGCTGAGGACGTCGATCGCGCCGTCCTCGTAGCCCGGGGCCACCACGACCTCGGTGAAGATCCCGGCCACCTGCTCGGCCATCGCGACCGACACGGGCACGTTGGTGGCGATCACGCCACCGAAGGCCGAGACGGGGTCGCAGTCGTGGGCCCGGCGGTGCGCCTCGGCGACGTCCGCGCCGACGGCGATGCCGCACGGGTTGGCGTGCTTGATGATCGCCACGGCCGGTCGGTCGAAGTCGTAGGCCGCCCGGCGGGCCGCGTCCGCGTCGACGTAGTTGTTGTAGGACATCTCCTTGCCGTGGTGCTGGGTCGCCTGGGCGAGCCCGGGGCCCTCGGGGAGGAAGCCGTTGGCGTAGAGCGCGGCCGACTGGTGGGGGTTCTCGCCGTAGCGCAGCACCGCCTGCTGGTCCCACGTGGCGCCCATCCAGGCCGGGAAGCCCGACCCGGCCGAGCTGTCGGTGAGGACGTTGCCCATCCAGCTGGCCACGTGCACGTCGTACGTCGCGGTGTGGACGAAGGCCTCGGCGGCGAGCGCCTTCCGCTCGGCCAGGGTGAAGCCGCCGGCGCCGACGGCTCGCAGGACGTCGTCGTAGCGCTCCGGCGAGGTGACGATGGCGACGCTGGGGTGGTTCTTGGCGGCGGCGCGGACCATCGAGGGCCCACCGATGTCGATCTGCTCGACGCACTCGTCGGGCGAGGCGCCCGACATGACGGTCTCGGTGAAGGGGTACAGGTTGGAGACGACGAGGTCGAACGGCTCGACCTCGAGCTCGGCGAGCTGCCGGACGTGGGACTCGAGGCGGCGGTCGGCCAGGATGCCGGCGTGCACACGCGGGTGCAGCGTCTTCACGCGGCCGTCCAGGCACTCGGGAAAGCCGGTGAGGTCGTCGACCCGGGTGACGGGCAGACCGAGGCCGGCGATCAGGGCGGCGGAGCCGCCGGTGGAGACGAGCTCGACCCCGGCGTCGTGGAGTCCCCGCACCAGGGCGTCGAGGCCGGTCTTGTCGTAGACCGAGACGAGGGCACGGCGCACCGGGACCTGGTCGCCGACGATCGAGGGGGCGGACGCGGAGAGATCGGACACGGGAGACTCCTGAGGTCGAGCGGTGGAGCCGAGCACCCAGGCGGTCGATGCTCTGCGCTGTTCACTCCCCGGTGGTCGCCCACCTGCGCCAGTCGTGTGTGGCCTCAGACTAGTGGAACCCGCGCGGGTCAGCCGAGTCGCACCCGACGGCCGTCGAGCTCCCACCCGTCGCGCGCCATCCGTCCGACGCTGTCGACCAGCATGGTCCGCTCGGCGACCTTGATCCGCTCGTGGAGCGTGGCGGTGGTGTCCTCGTCGAGGACCGGCACCACGGTCTGGGCGATGATCGGGCCGGTGTCGACCCCGTCGTCGACGACGAACAGGGTGGCGCCGGTGACCTTGACGCCGTACTCCAGCGCGTCGGCGGGCCCGGTCGTCCCGGGGAACGCGGGGCACAGCGCCGGGTGGGTGTTGACGACCCGGCCGGGGAAGCGGGCGAGGAACTCGGTGCCCACGAGCTTCATGAAGCCGGCCAGCACCACGACGTCGGGCTCGAACGCGGCGACGGTGTCGGCGAGGGCCCGGTCCCAGTGGTCGCGCGAGGAGAAGTGGCCGAGCTTCTTCACGAAGGTCGGGATGCCCGCCCGGTCGGCGCGGGCCAGCCCCTCGATGTCGTCGCGGTCGGCGCCGACCGCCACGATCCTGGCGCCGTACGACGCGTCGGTRCACGCGTCCACGAGGGCCTGGAGGTTGGTGCCGGAGCCGGAGACGAGGACGACGAGGCGGGCGGTCACCCGGCGGAGTCTAGATCGCCCTCCCGGGCGGCGTGGCGTCGCTGCCACCACGTCATGGCCAGCCCGCCGACGAGCCCACCGAGGCCGAAGGCGGTGATGGCGTGGACGAGCACGTCGGGGACGAACGGGCCGACGTACCGCATCCGGCCGGGACCGGCCGCTCCCCCGGCCACCGAGGCGAGGGCGGCGAAGGCCACGCCCGCGGCCATGCCTCCTCCGCAGCCCCGCAACGCACCGTGGTCCCAGCGCAGCGTGGGACGGCGTCGCTGCCACCAGGCCACCGCCAGGGCGGCGACGACCGGCGGGAGCGCGACGAGGGAGGCCACCCATCCCGCGGTCGTGCCGGCGCCCGGGAGCGCCGCCAGCATCGGGAGCAGGGGCAGCGGACCGAGCACGACCAGGCCCGGCGAGACCATCGTGCCGCCGCCCACCGCGAAGCCGGGGCCGAGAATGAAGGAGCCGGAGAACAGCACGGCGTTGGGGGCCAGGCCGACGTTGACGAGGGAGTAGACGATCGCGTCGCCGGCCGAGAGGTGCAGCTGCGACATCATCGTGGCCGCCTCGCCCGCCCCGAGGAGGAGCGCGGCGACGAAGGCGAGGGCGGAGGCCGCGAGGAACCAGCCGAGCACGGACAGGGCGGCGCCGACGCCGTCGCGCACGACCGCCGGCGCGAGGGCGGCCCAGATCGCCGCGCGGCCCGAGCCGATCGCGATCGCCGGGGCCGCGACCAGCACGCTCAGCAGCAGGCTCCACCACACGACGCGCGCCGTGGAGGGGGCGGCATCGACCGAGCCCGCCACGGAGGCGACCACCACGGCCACGACGGCGTACCCGACGAAGAAGAGGCCGACGGCGGTGGGGACGGTGAAGTCGCGCTCCCCGTCGGAGATGCGGTCGGCGTCCGGACCGTGCCCGGACACGGCGTCCCCGACGCGGTGACCGAGGCGCCACACGGCCCACGCGGACATCGCGGTCACGCCCAGCGGCACGACACCCACGGGTGCGCCCTGGACGGTCACGCCGGAGCCGTGACCCATCAGCCAGGCCATCGCACCGATCCGCATCCCCGCACTGGGGGTGCCGTGGGCGCCGGCGTCGGCGGTGAACCAGCCGATGATGCCGATCGCGGCCAGCACGAGCAGGGGCGCGAGCGCGGCCGCCACGCCGCCGAGGGAGGCCACCAGGGCCAGCGGCCGCTCGTGCCGCGCACCGCCGGGACGCGGCGTCGTGCGGGCGGTGGCACCGGGGCCCGAGGCGCGGGGCGGGAGCAGAGAGGTCATGGCCCGGCCATCATCACCCGGGCCCGGACGACGTCCGCGGAGGCCACGCCGGGTGTGCGTGATCGCCCTCCCCTCCCGTACCGTGGAGCGGCCATGAGGAGCCCTGATGCGTTCGACGCCTTCTACGCCGGCTCGCGCGACCGTCTCCTGCTCGAGACCTACGCGCTGACCGGTGACGTGCCGGCTGCGCGCACGGCGGTCCGCGACGCCTTCGCCGTCGCCTGGCAGCACTGGCGCACGGTGAGCCGCCTGGAGGACCAGGAGGGCTACGTCCGGCCGCTGGCCCACGGCCGCGCACAGCGGCGGCACACCGCCCGCCCGTGGCACCGCGAGAAGGGCCTCGACGACGACGTCCGGGCCACCCTCGAGGCCCTGTCCCGGCTGAGCACCCTGGAGCGCAAGGCGCTGGTGCTCACCACCCTGTCGCCGCTCCCCCTGGACGAGATCGCCCGGACCCTCGGCGTCCCGCGCCGCGAGGCCGAGCGGGCGCTGCAGAGCGGCACCTCGCAGTTCTCCGTGGCCCGCGAGGTGCCCAGCACCCACGTGCGCCACCTCCTCGAGGAGCTGCGCGGCCCGCTGGACGGCGAGCGCTGGCCACGGGCCACCATCGTCCGCCGTCAGGGCACCACACGCCGTCGCACCCACACCGTGGTCGGGGCCGGCGTCGCGGTCGCCGCCCTGCTGGTCTCCGGCACGGTCGTCGCGTCCGGCGGGGCCGAGCCGAGCACCCTGGAGCGCGAGACCAGCACGCCGTCGGGGGTGTCCACCACCGCCGTCGAGGACCCCGCCGCCGCCCCGGCCCTCGACGAGTCCGCGCTGCTCGGCGACGACCAGCTCGGCCGCTACGGCCGCCGGCTCTCGTGGACCKAGCAGTCCACCTCGACCAACCTCGACGGCGACGGGCTCGTCGTGCCGTGCCAGCGCGAGCGGTTCGCCGACCCGATGGGCGTGGGCGCCCTGGTGCGCACCTTCGAGGGCGCCGAACGCGTCGTACGCACCTCGAAGACCACGGGCAAGGCCCGCCGAACCCAGAAGCGGCGGGTCCGGCAGGTGCAGTCCACCGTCACGGAGTTCGTGGAGCTGTCGGCCGACAGCCGGCGCGCCACGGCGGCCTGGAACACCGCCCTGCGCTGGTACGCCGAGTGCCAGGACCCGCGCACGCAGCTCCTGGCGACGCACCGGGTCGCCCGCGTCGGCGACGAGGCCGTCGTGCTCTCGCTGCGCAGCTGGGCCGAGCAGCCCGGCGGCATCAGCGTCGCGCTGGCCCGCAGCGGACAGGCGCTGGTGACCACGGTCGTGGAGTCCCGCGGCACCGCCCCGGACGCCCGCACGGCCGCCACCGGACTCGCCGCGTCGGTCAACGCGCTGTGCGGCACCCCCGGCACCGGGCTGTGCGCCGGTCCCCCGCGGACCGCCGCCGTCTCGCCGTACCCCGTGGGTCGACCCGCCGGGATGCTGGCCGCCGTCGACCTCCCGCCGGTCACCCGTGCGGTGGGGCCCTGGGTCGGCACCGACCCCGAGAAGGCCCGGACCAACTTCGCGTCCACCCGGTGCGACAACACCCGCTTCGACGCCAAGGGCCTCAAGCACAACCTCACCCGCACGTTCCTCTTCCCGGCCAACCGCAACGTCGACACCTTCGGCCTCACCCAGACGGTCGCGACCATGGGCGAGAAGAAGGCCGCCCAGTTCGTCGACGAGGTCCGCGACCGGATCCGCCGGTGCGGTCAGGCCAACCTCGGCACCAGCGTCGACGCCCTCGTCCAGCGCTCGCGCGGCGACGAGGAGATCACCGTCTGGGACCTCGAGATCGAGATCTCCGACTCCCGCTCGGTGGAGTTCCTGATGGCGATCATGCGGGACGGAAAGGCCGTCTCCCAGCTCGGCTTCACCCCCGACGACGGGATGGCCATGACGCGCGCCGACTTCACCGCCGTGRCCGACCGGGCCCTCGACCGGCTCAGCGACCTGCCCAGCGCCGACTGAGAGCGGGGCCGACGGAGAGGGCCGACCGGGGCAACTCCACGGCTCCCGCCCGCGTCTACCCCTCGACACGTCCGTCGACGAGGGGGTACCCATGCCCAGCACCGTGGCCCAGGTCGCAGCCGGTCTGGCGATGGTGGCGCTCGCGGCCGGGGCGTGCGGGTCCCGCGCCGGGACCCCCGACGCCGACCCCGTGCGGCCGCTCGGGGACCCGGTCCCGGCTCCGACGATCCCGGCCGACTTCCCCCTGGACCTCGACCTGCCCGAGGCCGACGGCGACCACACCGTCACCCCTCCCTCCCCCGAGGCCGACGGCGTCGGCGAGGTCGAGGTGTGCGGCTCGACCGTCTGGCCGGCCGGGGCCGCCGTGGCGCGGCTCGCGACCAACGCCCACGGCCCCGAGCACGTGGACGCCCGCGAGCTGGTGGTGCTGCCCGACGCCGACGTCGCCTCCACCGTGCTGCCGCAGGTCAGGGGCGTGGTCCAGGCGTGCACCGACGCCCCCGCCCACCAGGTGTGGACCGTGCACGACGTCGACACCGGCCACGACTCGGTGACCTTCAGCCTCACCTGGGACGACGGCCCCGGGGCGTCGGTCTTCCAGCTCACCCGGGTGGGCAGCGGACTGCTCCTCACCCACGTGTACGGCGAGGGGATGCTCGACACCCTCGGGCCGACGCTGCGGGACCGGACCGCCCTGACCCGCGCCGTCGCCCCGGCGATGTGCGCGTTCACCGCCGACGGCTGCTGAGCGGCGTACCTGCCGCACCACGACGACGAACGGCCCGCCGGATCACCGGCGGGCCGTTCGAGGTGGATCGACTCAGAGAGCCTGCAGGATCTCCCGCATGAGCGCGGCGGTCTCGGACGGCGTCTTGCCGACCTTGACCCCGGCGGCCTCGAGGGCCTCCTTCTTGGCCTGCGCGGTGCCGGACGAGCCGGACACGATCGCGCCGGCGTGGCCCATCGTCTTGCCCTCGGGGGCGGTGAAGCCCGCGACGTAGCCGACGACCGGCTTGGTGACGTGGTCCTTGATGTAGGCCGCGGCCCGCTCCTCGGCGTCGCCACCGATCTCGCCGATCATCACGATCGCCTTGGTGTCGGGGTCGTTCTCGAACGCCTCGAGGGCGTCGATGTGGGTCGTGCCCACGATCGGGTCGCCACCGATCCCGATGGCGGTCGAGAAACCGAAGTCCTTGAGCTCGAACATCATCTGGTAGGTCAGGGTGCCCGACTTGGACACGAGACCGACCGGGCCCTTGCCCGCGATGGTGTGCGGCGTGATGCCGGCCAGCGACTCGCCGGGCGTGATGATGCCCGGGCAGTTGGGACCGATCATCCGGGTGGACTTGCCCTGCAGGTAGGACCACACCTCGGCGGTGTCCTGGACGGGCACGCCCTCGGTGATGACCACGAGCAGGCCGATGCCGGCGTCGATGGCCTCGATGCAGGCGTCCTTGGTGAAGGCCGGCGGCACGAAGACGACGCTGACGTCGGCACCGGTCTCGGCCATCGCCTCCTTGACGTTGCCGAAGACCGGCAGGTCCTTGCCGCCGAGCTCGACGGTGGTGCCGGCCTTGCGGGCGTTGACACCTCCGACGATCTGGGAGCCGGCGTCGAGCATGAGGGTGGTGTGCTTGGAGCCCATGCCACCGGTCATGCCCTGGACGATGATCTTGCTGTCCTTGTTCAGGTAGATCGACATTGCTTCTCTTTCTCCGTCTCTCAGGCCTGGTGGGCGAGCTCGGCGGCCTTGTCGGCCGCGCCGTCCATCGTGTCGACCATGGTGACCAGCGGGTGGTCGAGCTCGTTGAGGATGCGGCGGCCCTCCTCGACGTTGTTGCCGTCGAGGCGCACGACGAGCGGCTTGGTCGCCTCGTCGCCGAGGATCTCCAGCGCGCCCTTGATGCCGTTGGCGACCTCGTCGCAGGCGGTGATGCCGCCGAAGACGTTCACGAACACGCTCTTGACCTGCGCGTCGTGGATGATCACGTCGAGACCGTCCGCCATCACCTGGGCGTTGGCGCCGCCACCGATGTCGAGGAAGTTGGCGGGCTTGACCCCGCCGTGCGCCTCGCCGGCGTAGGCGACCACGTCGAGGGTGGACATGACCAGGCCCGCGCCGTTGCCGATGATGCCGACCTCGCCGTCGAGCTTGACGTAGTTGAGGCCCTTGTCCTTGGCCTTCGCCTCGAGCGGGTCGGCCTCCTCGCGGATCTCGAAGGCCTTGTGGTCCTCGTGGCGGAACTCGGCGTTCTCGTCGAGCGAGACCTTGCCGTCGAGCGCCTCGAGCTTGTCACCGGCGAGGCGGGCGAGGGGGTTGACCTCGACCAGCGTCGCGTCCTCCTCGACGAAGACGTTCCAGAGCTGCTGGATCATCGTCACGGCCTGCTCGAAGACGGGCTCGGGGAACGCCGCCTCGGTCGCGATCTCGCGGGCCTTGGCCTCGTCGACGCCGGTGCCCGGGTCGATGGCGATCTGCTTGACGGCGTCGGGGTTGGTCTTGGCGACCTCCTCGATCTCCACACCGCCCTCGACGCTCGCGATGCACAGGTAGGACCGGTTGGAGCGGTCGAGCAGGAAGGAGAAGTAGTACTCCTCCTCGATCGACGCACCGGGGACCACGAGCACCCGGTTGACCGGGAGCCCCTTGATCTCGAGCGCGAGGATCGCGCGGGCGGCCTCCTCGGCCTCCTCCGGCGACTTGGCCACCTTGACGCCGCCGGCCTTGCCGCGACCTCCGGCCTTGACCTGCGCCTTGACGACGACAACGCCACCGATCTCCTCCGCGGCCGCGCGAGCGTCCTCGGAGGTCTCGACGGTCTTGCCGAGCGCTCCGGCGACTCCGTGCTTGGCGAAGAGCTCCTTCGCCTGGTACTCCATCAAGTCCACGACGTACCCGTTCCTTCTCGTCTGCGTATGAGTCGGGATTTCCTCTCGGCACCCTAGACCTGTCAGGCGGGTCACATCGAGGTCGGGCGTCGTGGCCCTGCTCACTCCGCGGATACGTTGGACGACATGTCTTCGGTCATGTGGTTCCGACGCGACTTGCGGGTCCGCGACCAGCCGGCCCTGCGGGCAGCGCTCACCGACGGCCCCGCCACGGCGCTCTTCGTGGTCGATCCCCGGTTGTGGGAGCGGGCCGGGGACCCGCGGCGGGCCTGGCTGGCCGGCACGTTGCGGGCCCTCGACGAACGCCTCGGCGGCCGCCTGGTGGTCCGGTACGGCGACCCCGTCGAGGTCGTGCCGAAGGTGGCCCGCGAGGTGGAGGCCACCACCGTGCACGTGTCGGCCGAGACGACGCCGTACGGGCGGCGCCGCGACGCGGCGGTCGACGATGCCCTGGGCGACGTGACCCTCCAGCCCACCGGGTCGCCGTACGCCGTGGGGCCGGGGCGGGTCCTCAACGGCTCGGGCGGGCCCTACCAGGTGTTCACGCCCTTCGCGAAGGCCTGGCGCGCCCACGGCTGGGTCGAGCCGGCCCCCACGCCGCGCGACCCGGACCTGGTCGCCCTCGACTCCGACGAGCGGGCCACCCGGCTGCTCGAGAACGCGGCCGGCACCGGCCCGGAGGGCATGCCGACGCCGGGCGAGGACGCCGCGTGGCGCCGGTGGCGCCACTTCCGCGACGAGCTGCTGACCGACTACGACACCGATCGGGACCGGCCCGGCGTGGACGGGACCTCCCGCCTGTCCCCCTACCTCCACCTCGGCGTCGTCCACCCGCGCTCCCTGCTCGCCGACATCGCGGACCTGCGCGGTCGCGGGGCGCAGACCTTCGAGACCGAGATCGCGTGGCGCGAGTTCTACGCCGACGTGCTGTGGCACCACCCGGGGTCGTCGTGGGCCGACCTCAAGCCGGCCCTGTCGGGCATGCAGTACGACGAGCCGCAGGACGCGATCGAGGCCTGGCGGACCGGGACGACCGGCTTCCCGATCGTCGACGCCGGGATGCGGCAGCTCCTGCACGAGGGCTGGATGCACAACCGGGTGCGGATGATCACCGCCAGCTTCCTCACCAAGGACCTGCACGTGTGGTGGCCCGTCGGCGCGCGTCACTTCCTCGACCACCTCGTCGACGGCGACGTCGCCTCCAACAACCACGGCTGGCAGTGGGTGGCGGGCACGGGCACCGACGCGTCGCCGTACTTCCGCGTCTTCAACCCGATCACCCAGGGCACCAAGTTCGATCCCGACGGCGACTACGTGCGTCGGTGGGTCCCCGAGCTCGACCACCTGCCCGGCGCGCTCGCGCACGAGCCGTGGAAGTCCGACGTGGGCTACGAGAAGGACTACCCGCTGCGGATCGTCGACCACGCCGAGGAGCGCAAGGACGCCCTCGACCGGTACGCCGCGGTGCGCGGCTGACGGTCGGCCGGCACCCACGGACGTGATCCACCCCACACGGGAGTGGTCCGAACGGGCCATCTATCGTGAACCGCTGCGACCACCCGGAACCTCGTCCACAATCGAGTACGACGGAGATTTCGAGGGTCGTGACCCTTCCGTTACAGTCTGGGGTCGGTTCGCCCGAGGGCGATCGACCCCCTCCCCCCGGCACCGGCAGATTGAGGACGACCCATGGGCAACCACCGAGCGCAGCGCGGCGACCGCCGCAGCACCTCGGCAGCACCCGTCGTCGACAAGCCCGTCGCCGGACGACGCAGGGCCACCGCCCCCGCCCGTCGCAGCCCCTTCCTCCGCGTCCTCCCCTCGGCGCCGATCCTCCTCGGCGTCACCGCCCTCGCCGTCTCGGCCGGCGGAGCCCTCACCGCCGCCGACGCCGACCTCGCCGGCCAGGTCACCTCCAGCTCCAGCTCGCTGGCCACCGCCGGCACCGCGGGCATCGGCCAGGTCGCCCCCATCACCGGCCGCGACGCCGTCGTCTCGCGTGACTCTCGCCGCGACGCGCAGGCCGACGCGGCCAACCAGGAGCTCATCGAGGCCGCCGAGGCGCAGGCCAAGGAGCAGCACGCCGCTCTCCAGCAGTATGCGCAGGCCGCCGAGAAGCAGTCGGCCAAGATCAAGGAGAACCAGTGGGGTCTCCCGCTGGACAGCTACCACCTGACCGCCACGTTCGGCGCGTCCAGCTACCTGTGGTCCAGCGTGCACACGGGCCTCGACTTCTCCGCGCCCTCGGGCACTCCGATCCACGCGATCGCCAACGGCGTCGTGACCGAGACCGGCTACGACGGCTCCTACGGCAACAAGACCGTCCTCACCCTCGAGGACGGCACCGAGCTGTGGTTCTGCCACCAGACGTCGTTCCTGGTCTCCGTCGGTGACACGGTCCGCGGTGGCGAGGTCATCGGCACCGTGGGTGCGACGGGCAACGTCACCGGCCCGCACCTGCACCTCGAGGTCCGTCCCGGCGCCGGCGACCCGGTCGACCCCTTCACCGCGCTCCTCGAGCACGGCGTCACGCCGTAGCCGTCTCGGCTACAGCTTCTCGACCGGCGCGTATCGCAGCAGCAGGCGCTTGACGCCCTCGGACCCGAAGTCGATCGAGGCCACCGACTTGTCGCCGGCTCCCTCGAGCGTGACCACCGTGCCCAGCCCGAACGAGTCGTGCAGCACCCGGTCCCCGGGCTCCAGCGACGGGATCTCGCGCGCCGGCTTGGCCTTGGACATGGCGTCCGCGCGAGCCGCCGCGGAGGAGAAGTTGCGTCGGCCGGCCGCCGTGGGCGCACCGAGCCGGGCCGGTGAGTTGGCGGCGAGGTCGGGACGTCCCCAGCGGGTCTGCGCCTGCGCAGTGCGTCGCCAGTCGACGAGGTCGACCGGGAGCTCGTCGAGGAACCGGCTCGCCGGGTTGTGCGCGGGGGCGCCCCAGGCGGAGCGCACCATCGCACGCGAGACGTAGAGCCGCTCGCGCGCCCGGGTGACGCCCACGTAGGCCAGTCGCCGCTCCTCCTCCAGCTCGGGCTGGTCGCCCAGGGAGCGCTGGTGCGGGAAGACGCCGTCCTCGAGGCCGCTGAGGAAGACGACCGGGAACTCCAGCCCCTTGGCGGTGTGCAGGGTCATCAGCGTGACCACCCCGACGTCCTCGCCGTCGGGTGCGTCGGGGATCTGGTCGGCGTCGGCCACCAGGGCGACGCGCTCGAGGAAGTCGCCGAGCCCGACCGCGATGGTCCCGGCCTCGATGTCGGCGGGGTCGGCGCTGGGACCGGGCTGGGGGTCGTCGGAGAACTCCCGGGCCACGGCGACGAGCTCGGCGAGGTTCTCCACGCGGGTGGCGTCCTGCGGGTCGTCGCTGGCCTCGAGCTCGGCCAGGTAGCCCGAGCGCTCGAGCACGGACTCGAGCACCACGTCGGGCCGCTCCCCCGCGTCGACCATCGACTGCAGCTCCTGCACGATGGCGACGAAGCCCTGGATGTTCTTCAGGCTGCGGGTGGCGAGGCCGGGGGCCTGGTCGGCTCGGACCAGCGCGTCCCAGAAGGTGATCCGCTCGCGCTCGGCGAGGGCCTGCACGCACGCCTCGGCGCGCTCCCCGATGCCCCGCTTGGGGGTGTTGAGGACCCGTCGCACGGAGATCTGGTCGGCGGTGTTGACCAGCATGCGCAGGTAGGCGAGCGCGTCACGGACCTCACGCCGCTCGTAGAAGCGCACTCCGCCGACGACCTTGTAGGGCTGGCCGGTGCGGATGAACACCTCCTCGAAGACACGCGACTGGGCGTTGGTGCGATAGAAGATCGCCACGTCGGAGGGCTTGAGCCCGTCGTCGACGAGCCGGTCGACCTCCTCGCTGACGAAGCGGGCCTCGTCGTGCTCGTCGTCGGCGACGTAGCCCACGATCCGCTCGCCGTCGCCCGCCTCGGACCACAGCCGCTTGTCCTTGCGGCTCGCGTTGTTGGAGATCACCGAGTTGGCGGCGGTGAGGATGGTCTGGGTGGAGCGGTAGTTCTGCTCGAGCAGGATCGACACCGCGTCGGGGAAGTCCTGCTCGAAGTCCATGATGTTGCGGATGTTGGCGCCGCGGAACGCGTAGATGGACTGGTCGGCGTCGCCCACCACCATCAGCTCGCTGGGCTCGTCCCCCGGCCCGTCGCCACGCTCGAGGTCGTGGCCGCAGAGCTGGTGGATGAGGGCGTACTGCGCGTGGTTGGTGTCCTGGTACTCGTCGACGAGCACGTGGCGGAACCGGCGGCGGTAGTTCTGGCGGATGTCGGGGAAGGACTGGAACAGGTGCACCGTCAACATGATCAGGTCGTCGAAGTCGAGCGCGTTGGCCTCGCGCAGGCGCCGCTGATAGGCGGTGTACGCCGCGGCGTAGGCCTCCTCGAAGCCGTTGCGGGCGTCCTTGGTGGCCTCCTCCGGGTCGCGCAGCTCGTTCTTGTGGTTGCTCACCCAGTGCAGCACCGCACCCGGCTGGTGGCGCTTGGGGTCGAGCTCGAGGTCCTTGAGCACCAGGGTCATCAGCCGCTTGGAGTCGGCGGCGTCGTAGATGGAGAAGTTGGACTTGAAGCCCAGTCCGCCGGTGTTGAGCGCGGTGATCTCCTTGCGCAGGATCCGCACGCAGGCGGAGTGGAACGTGCTGACCCACATGATCCGGGCGCGCTTGCCGACGAGGTCCTCGACGCGCTCCTTCATCTCCGCGGCGGCCTTGTTGGTGAAGGTGATGGCCAGGATCGAGCCGGGGTGCGCCTTGCGCTCGGAGATGAGCCAGGCGATGCGCCGGGTGAGCACCCGGGTCTTGCCCGAGCCGGCTCCGGCGACCACCAGCAGGGGTGCCCCGGCGTGCATGACCGCCGCCGCCTGGGGCTCGTTGAGCCCGGCCAGCAGCTCGTCGCGGGAGGGGCCGCGGGGGGTGCTGCGCGGCTCCTCGGCGGGCGGGGCGGACTCGAAGCCGGGCAGCGGGAAGGGGATGCTCATCTCGGTCCCAACCCTACGTCCCGGAGGGGACAACGCCGGCCCCAGGAGCCGGCCGGCCGGCGATCTGCGTCAGGCCGCGTGGGCAGGCGCCCAGAAGATGGCCACCGCGATGTTGGCCACCGTCAGGAGCAGCAGCCCGGCCCACAGCCCCTGGGGGATGGTGGGCTTGCGCGCGTTGGCCATGACGAGCACGAGGAGCACCAGGGCGACGGCGAACTTCACCGCGATCTTCGCGTGGTCGACCGTGGTGTCACCGGACTCGAGGACCCCCACGAGGAGGAGGCCGGTCAGGAACGCGGTGCCGATGCCGTCACGCATGGCGGCGTTGACCGTCTTGTCGGCGTCACGCGCCTGGACCACGAGGCCGCCGAAGAGCGCGGCGAACCCGAGGACGTGCAGCAGCAGCAGGACCAGTCGGAGGGTCTCCATGGCGGCACCCTAGCGGCGGGGGCGCTCAGGCCTTGCGCGGCTTGCGGGGCTGGGGACGTACGACGAGCACCGGGCAGGGTGCGTAGTGCTGCACCCGCTGCGCCGTGCTGCCCACGAGCACGCTGTCGCTGAGGCCCCGGCCACCGGCGGCCACGACGACGAGACCGGCGCCGTACTGCGTGGCGGCCTTGATGATCTCGTTGGCCGCCGACCCGCTGCGGATCCGCTTGTGGACCGTGGGGCCCCAGCCGTCGAAGACGGCGGCGATGGTGTCGACGGCACTTTGGGCCGCGTCGCGGAACGAGCCCGCCGCCGGCCACGTGCCCTCCGAGAGGTCGTCGGCGAAGGCGACTGAGGCGAGTGGCCGGATGACCGCGACCACCGAGACGTCGGTGACCTTGGCCGGGTCGGCGAACGACTTGAGGTGCTTGGCAGCGGCCAGCGACTGCCTGGAGCCGTCCGTGGCGACGACGACGTGCATGTCAGACCTCCTTCTCGAGCGGCGCGGTGGTGGTCGCGGTGCCCTTGCTGCCGAAGAGCTTCTCCGCGACGTAGAGCACGACACCCACCGCGAGGAGGCCGGCACACCAGAACAACGACTGCGGGTCGTCGTAGATCGCGTAGTAGAGGATGGCCAGGTTGCCGAGCAGCCCCAGGACGAGCAGGGGCGTGTTGGCCCGGAACGCCCGCTCGTCCTCGTCCTGTCCGCGCAGCTTGAGGCAGGCGACGATCACCAGCGCGTAGATGGCGAGCAGGAAGACCACGGTCACGAGCGCCAGCCGGTTGACCAGGTCGATGCCACCACCGGCCGCGGTCACGGCGTAGCCGGTGACCAGCAGGGCGCCTACAACGAGACCGCTGAACAGCAGGCCGACCCACGGGCTGCGGCGGGTCGGGTGGATCTTGGCGAAGACGCCCGGCACGACGTCCTCGCGAGCCATGCCGTAGAGGATGCGCGGCTGCGTGACCAGGGTGACCAGGGTGGTGTTGGTGATCGCGACCAGGGCGATGATGGTGAAGACGGTCGTCATGGCGTCGGTGGAGAACGGCAGGATGCCCTGCTTGACCACCTCGAGCAGCGCGGCTGGGGACTCGGCCAGGGTGTCGACGGGGACCGTCAGCGCCGCGGCCATGGACACCAGCACGTAGACGATGCCGGCGACGACCATCCCGCCGATGAGGGACCGCGGGAACGCCTTGTAGGGGTCGATGGTCTCCTCGGCGACGTTGGCGGTGTTCTCGAAGCCCGTCATGGCGAAGAACGAGAACGCCACACCGGCGAGCACCGCGAGCGCCGGGTTGCCCGAGACGCTGATGTCGCCGAGGATCCCGAAGTCCGCTTTGCCCTGGGCCACGTAGTAGATGGCGATGCCGATGACGATGATCAGGCCGCTCAGCTCCACGAACGTCATCAGCATGTTCATCACCACCGACTCGGTGATGCCGATGTAGTTGACCAGCACCAGGGCTGCGACGAACACCAGCGACACCAGCAACGCGGGCGGACCACCCCACAGCTCAGCGAAGTACGACGCGAACCCGGTCGCGAGCGACCCGGTGGCGGCGAAGCTCGCGGAGAGGAACGAGACGGTGACCAGGAACGTGAGCGCCTTGTTGTTGAAGGCCTTCTGGACGTAGAGGGAGGAGCCCGCGGCCTGCGGGTACTTGGTGACCAGCTCGGCGTAGGCGGCACCGGTGATTGCGGCGACGGCGACGCCAACCGCGAAGGCGATCCAGAACGCTCCGCCGACCGCTGCGGCGACCAGGCCGATCAGGACATAGATGCCCGACCCGAGGACGTCCCCGAGCGTGTAGAAGAAGAGTTGCGCCCCGGTGATGGACCTCTTCAGGCCGTTGTCGTCATCGTTGTCGGTGGATCGCGTGCTGGTGACGGTGGAGTCGGCCACGAGGGCCCTCACTTCCCGAGTGGAGGGTGGAATGGCCTGACCCCACCGGACTCAGGTGCGGGTTGTCAATCGGGTCGGTCACAGGAGCCGGCGGTCCGACGCCCACCTGGTGAGCTCGTGACGGCTCGAGAGCTGGAGCTTGCGCAGCGTCGACGACATGTGGGTCTCGACGGTCTTGACCGAGATGAACAGCTCCCTGGCCACCTCCTTGTAGGCGTAGCCCCGCGCGATGAGGCGCATCACCTCGCGCTCGCGCTCGGTGAGCCGGTCGAGGTCCTCGTCGACCGCCGCAACGTCGATGGAACCGGCGAATGCATCGAGGACGAACCCCGCCAGACGGGGGGAGAAGACGGCGTCGCCGTCGGCCACGCGGGCGATCGCGTCGACCAGCTCGGGGCCGGTGATGGTCTTGGTGACGTAGCCGCGGGCTCCCCCGCGGATCGTGCCGATGACGTCCTCGGCGGCGTCGCTCACCGACAGCGCCAGGTAGCGCGCCTGGGGCGACGGGGCCTGGCGCATGACCTCCACGCCCCCACCCCCAGGGAGGTGCACGTCGAGCAGCACGACCAGCGGCTGCAGCTCGCGGATCGCGGCCACCGCCTCGGGGACGTCGGCGGCCTCGGCCACGACCTCGACCTCCCCCGCGCCGGCCGCCGCCAGCTCGGCGCGGACCCCCGCCCGGAACATCGCGTGGTCGTCGACGATCACGACGCGCACCGGGCGGACGGGACGGGCGGACTCGGTCATGACTCTCCTCGAGCTGGTGGGTTCGTGCGCAGGGGCATGTGCAGGCGGACCTCGGTGCCGGAACCGGGCGACGTACGGACCTCGGCACGACCGCCGTGGCGCGACATCCGGTCCATGATGCTGTTGCGGACGCCGTGCCGGTCGGACGCCACGGCGTCGAGGTCGAAGCCGGCGCCGCGGTCGCGGACGAACACCTCCACCGCGTCGTCGGTGACCTCGGCGTAGACGTCGACGCGGGCGACCCCCGCGTGCTTGGCGGCGTTGACGACGGCCTCGCGGGTGGCGTTGGCGACAGTGCGCACCGCCTCGGAGTCGGCACAGTCGCCGACGGTGACGACGTCGACCACCACCGGGTGCGTCTCCTCGACCGACGCCGCGAGGTCGCGCAGGGCCCCGGACAGGGTCGCGTCGTCGGCGGACTCCCCCTCGAAGAGCCAGGTGCGCAGGTCGCGCTCCTGGGCGCGGGCGAGGCGGGCGACCATGGTCGCGTCGCCGGAGTTCTTCTGGATCAGGGCCAGCGTCTGGAGCACCGAGTCGTGGAGGTGCGCCGCCATGTCGGCACGCTCCTGGGTGCGGATCCGCTCGGCGCGCTCGGCGCCGAGGTCGTTGACCAGGCGCAGCACCCAGGGACCGACCACCAGCGCGAGCCCCAGGATGCCGAGCAGCCCGGCCACCACGACCGGCCCGGCGAAGCGGACCGAGCCGGTGGTGACGCCGAAGACGACGAGGGCCACCACGACGAGGCCGAGGCCCGTCGCGACGCGGGCGTACGCCGCCCAGCCGCCGTTGCCGAAGACGGCACGGAAGGGGTCGATGCGACCCGACGAGTCGAGCCACCGCTCCCGCTGCGCCTCGTCGGCCTGGCGCCACAGCAGGGCGATGCCGGCCACGCCGAGGACCACCGGCCAGAAGAGCACGCCCTGGCCGAACACCGCCTCGAAGGCGAGCACGCCGCCGAAGAGCAGGGCACCGATGGCGATCGCCGGTCCCGCGCTGGCCAGGCGGCCGATGCGGCGCGGACGCCGCCCGCCGCGGCGGGCGCTCGCCAGTCCGGGTGCCTCGTCGGGGAAGGCGGTGTCGGCGGGCAGGAACACCCACAGCGCGGCGTACAGCAGGATGCCGAGGCCGTCGATGAGGGCGAGCACCACGAAGGCGATCCGCACCCACAGCACGTGGGCGCCGAGGTGGCGCGCCAGCCCGGCCGCGACACCGCCCGCGACGGGGGCGGACGTGTCGCGGTAGGCACGGCGTACGGGCGGTTGCAGGCTCATCGTGACACCATCGTCGCAGGCCAGGGCGATCCTTCCCATGAGGCACGACCCCGGCTCGACCCTGAGGTGCGACCCCTCGGGCACCAGCAGCTTTCAGGGTCGTCACCGATGGTCCGACGACGACGCAGCACCCACGCTGGAGACATGAACACCACCACTCCTCCACCCGACACCACCCCGGACCCGCCGGCGGACGAGGCCGCTCCGCCGGCGGACCAGGCCACCGTGCCGCCGGCCCACCCGCTGGCCGGCGGCCCCCGCGTGAGCACCGAGCAGATGCGCGACCTCGGCCGGCTGCGTCGCTCGGTCGACGACCGGCACGTCGCCGGCGTGGCCGGCGGCCTGGCCCGCCACCTCGACATCGACCCGATCATCGTGCGGGTGGCGCTGGTGGTGCTGGTGTTCTTCGGCGGCTCCGGCCTGCTGCTGTACGCCGCGGGCTGGCTGCTGGTGCCCGAGGAGGGGACCGAGGACCAGCCCCTCGGCCTCGACGAGCGCAGTCGCAGGATCGCGCTGATGGGTGCCGGGGTCCTCGCCGCCCTGGCGGCGCTCGGCGACTGGGCCGGAGCCTTCTGGTTCCCCTGGCCGGTCGTCGTGGTCGCCCTGCTGGTGCTGTGGTTCCTCAACCGCAACCAGCGGCACTCCGCGGCCGTGCCGGGCACGCCGCCGGGCGCCACCCCGACCGTCACGAGCGGCCCGACGTACACCGGCTCGACGTACACCGGCTCGACGTACACCGGCTCCACCTATGCGGGCTTCACACAGACCGGCCCCACGTACGTCCGCCCCCGCAACCCGCGCAAGCGCGGACCGATCCTCTTCTGGGCGACGCTCGCCCTCATCGCGATCGGCATCGGCACCCTGGGGGTGATCGACGGCGCCGGCACCGATGTGCCCGAGGCGGGCTACCCGGCCCTGGCCATGGCCATCACCGGCGCGATGCTCGTCCTGGGCGCCTTCTGGGGCCGCGCCGGCGGCCTGATCCTGGTCGGGTTGGTCGCCGGCGTCGCCACCCTGGGCGCGACGGCGTCGGGCGACTGGGACGGGACCAGCCTCGCCTACTCGCCCACCACCCCGGCCGAGGTGCGCGACAGCTACGACCTCGGGACCGGCGAGATGACCCTGGACCTCTCGGGCGTCACCGACGTGGAGGACCTCGACGGCCGACGCATCACCGTCGACGGCGGGGTGGGCGCGATCGAGGTCGTCCTCCCCCGCGGCATGGACGTCTCGGTCGACGCCTCGGCCGGGGTCGGCAACGTCGACGTCCTCGGGCAGGAGAGCGGCGGGCTCGACGTCCAGCAGGACGGCTTCGTCGACGGCGGCGACGAGGTGCCCGACATGACCATCGAGGTGGACCTGGGCATGGGCCAGGTCACCGTGCGCGAGCAGTGAGGACGAGGACATGGACGAGTTCACGAGGGACGACATGAACGACATGAACGACGACACCTACGGCGTGGCCCACGAGCCGGCCCTGCCTGCCGAGCCCGACCGCGACGCCAGCGGTCGGCACCCGGTCAACGTCGGGCACCTGGTGATGGGCGTGGCCTTCCTGGGCCTGACCGCGATCTGGGCGCTCTTCGCCTCGGACTCCATCGACTCGGGCGACCTGCGCTGGCTGATGCCGCTCCCCTGGCTCGCGGCCGGCGTGGCCGGACTGCTCGCGGTGGTGCTGACCGGCCGCCGCCGCGGGGGCTCGACGTACTGAGTCAGGCGCGGACGGCCCGCAGGGCCGCTTCGGGGTGGTCGGTGATGATCCCGTCCACCCCCGCGTCGAGCAGGGCCCGGACCTCGCCGCCCATGTCGCCGTGCGCGTCGGGGGCCGCACCGCGGCGCAGGTTCGTCGGCAGGAAGCGGTTCTCGGCCCGCAGCGTCCACACGTGGACGGTGAGCCACGCGCGGTGGGCGTCGCGGACCAGGGAGGACGGCTCGCCGATGGCGCCGTGGGCGTCCCGTGGCAGCACGAGCCCCTTGTGGGCCCCGATCCCGTCGGCGTAGTCGTCGATCCGGGCCAGCCCCTCGCGGGTGACCAGGTCGCCGTACGTCGTGGGGTCGCCGACCGCGGCCAGGTCCGCGGGCCGGCGGTGGCCCAGGTCCAGCAGCTGCACGACCGGCAGCCGGGTGCGCCCGGCCAGCCGCCGCAGGACGGTCGTCTCGAAGGACATCAGCGTGACCCGCGCCCACGGGTGGTCGAGACCGTGCCGGGCGAGGTCGGCCAGCAACGGCCGGTCCAGCGGAAGTCCGAGGGAGTCGAGGTACGCCGCGTGCTTGAGCTCGACCAGCACGCCGACGGGGCGCCCGCGGCGCACGGACTCGGCGCCGACCATGGCCAGCACCTCGGTGAACGTCGGCACCCCCTCCGCACCGTCCCAGGCGGTGTTGGCGAAGCGCGTCCGGGGCATCCGCTCGCGGGCCGTGAGGGTCTTGAGCTGGGCCAGGGTGAGGTCCTCGGCGAACCAGCCGGTCGTCTCGACGCCGTCGATCGTGCGGGTGGCGCGCATGTGCGCCAGCTCCGGGTGGTCCGCCACGTCCGTGGTGCGACTGATCTCGGACTCGTGGCGGGCGACGAGCACGCCGTCGCGGGTGATCACCAGGTCGAGCTCGATGTCGTCGACCCCCATCCGGATGGCCGTCCGGTAGGCGTCCAGGGTGTGCTCGGGGCGGTGCCCGCTGGCGCCGCGGTGGGCCACGACCGACGGGGTCAGCACGAGGCTGGAGGTCCGGCCGAGGACGGGCCCGGTGGTGTCCAGCACGGTCATGGACCCAGCGTCCGGTCCCCACGAGGCGCCGGCGGGACCGTGGCGCGACCTCAGGGTGAATGCCACATGATGGTCGGGTGACGCTGCCGACCTTCCCCCGCCTGGAGTCCCTGCCCGTGCTCGACCACCTCGACCTGGTGGCACCTCCCGTGGCCGCCGCCCTGGGTGCGTGGTCCGGCGCCGGGCGGGTCGCGGTGGTGGCGATCGACCCCGACCTCGCCGACACGGCCGCGATGACGGCCGAGTACGAGCTGCCGCTGGCGGGGTCGGGCAACTGCGTGGTCGTCTCGGGTCGTCGTAGCGGCGAGGAGAGGACCGCGGCCTGCGTCGTCCGCGCCGACACGAGGGCGGACGTCAACACCGTCGTCCGGCGGCTGCTGGACGTCCGCAAGGCGACCTTCCTGTCGATGGAGCGCGCCGTCGAGGAGTCCGGCATGGAGTACGGCGGCATCACCCCGGTGGGCCTGCCGCAGGACTGGCGGCTGATGGTCGACGAGCGCCTCCTGTCCGAGCCGGTCGTCATCGTGGGCTCGGGCGTACGCCGCTCCAAGCTGCTCGTCCCGGGCAGCAGCCTCGCGGACCTCCCCGGCGCCGAGGTCGTGCCGGACCTGGGCCGCTGACGTGCCGTCGACGCGTGCCCGGCTGGTCGCCACCCACGTGCCCCGCGACCCGGAGGGCGTGGTGCTCGTCCTGCACGGAGGCGCCAGCCGGGCCGAGCAGGCGACGGTCAGCCCCGCCCAGCTGTCCGTGCTGCGGATGGTCCCGGTGGCGGGACGGATCGCCCGTGCCGGGAGGAAGCGCCTGGCGGTCTACCGGCTGCTCAACTCGCACCGCGGTTGGGACGCCACGACCACCCCGGTGATGGACGTCGCACGGGCGCTCGACGAGGTGACGCGGTCGCTCGGCTCCCTGCCCACCGCCCTGGTGGGGCACTCGCTCGGTGGCCGGGCGGCCCTGCTCGCGGCGGACCGTCCCGGCGTCCGGAGCGCCGTCGCCCTCAACCCCTGGGTCTACCCCACCGACGACGCCGACCTGACCGGCCGCGACGTCCTCGTGGTGCACGGCACCGACGACCGGATCGCCTCCCCGGAGCGCGCCGCGACGGTCGCACGACGACTCTCCACCACGGCCCGCGTCGGCTACGTCACCGTGCTGGGAGGGCGCCACGCGATGCTGCGCCACGGCGGCATGTTCGAGCGGTACGCCGCGGAGTTCGTGACCGCCACCCTGCTGGGCACCGAGCCCACCTCGGCGGCCGTCTCCGCGGTGCTCGCCGGGGCCGGCTTCACCGAGGTCCGAGGGCCCGAAAAGGATTCGTCCGGGGGGCCTGTCCGAACGTAGGTTGGGGCGAGTGCGTGATCTCCCTGTCCTCGACCCCGGCACCGCCGACCACCGGTCCCCGCGACTCTTCCTGTGGTGGCTCGCGAAGGGCCAGTGGCCCACCCTGCTGGGCGGCATGGGATTCGGGATCGTGTGGATGTCGTGCCAGGCCGTGCTGCCCGCCGTGCTGGGCCTCGCGATCGACCGCGGGGTCGCCGCCAAGGACCAGCAGCAGCTGCTGCTGTGGGCCGGCGTCATGCTGGCCATCGGCCTCGTCCAGGCCTTCACCGGGATCATGCGCCACCGGTTCGCGGTCACCAACTGGCTCACCGCGTCGTACCGCGTCGTCCAGCTCGTCACCCGCCAGACGGTGCGGCTCGGCGGTGCGCTCCCCCGCAAGGTGAGCACCGGCGAGGTGATCGCGATCGGCACCAGCGACCTCGACCACATCGGCAACGTGATGGACGTGACCGCCCGCTTCGCCGGCGCGATCGTGTCGTTCCTGCTGGTCTGCGGCATCCTGCTGAGCACCTCGGTCCAGCTCGGCCTCGTGGTCCTCGTCGGCGTGCCGCTGCTGATGCTGGTCCTGGGTCCGCTGCTCCGGCCGCTCCAGGCCCGCAGCGCGACGGAGCGCCAGATGCGCAGCGAGCTGTCCAACACCGGCACCGACATCGTCGGCGGCCTGCGGGTGCTGCGGGGCATCGGCGGCGAGCAGGTCTTCTTGGCCCGCTACCGCCGCGAGTCGCAGGCCACCCGCACCGCGGCGGTCAACGTCGCCAAGCTCCAGTCGGTGCTGGACGCGCTGCAGGTCTTCCTGCCCGGCACCTTCGTGGTGCTCGTGGTCTGGCTGGGCGCGCGCTCGGCGGTCGCCGGCGAGATCTCGGCCGGCGAGCTGGTCGCGTTCTACGGCTACGCGGCGTTCCTGATGCTCCCGCTGCGCACCGCGACCGAGTTCGCCAACAAGGTCATCCGCGGCCTCGTCTCCTCCCGGCGGATCTGCAAGGTGCTGGCCCTCGAGCCCGACCTCGTCGAGCCCGCCCTCCCCGCCGACGCGCCCGCCCCCGGCTCCGCGCTGCACGACGCCCGCACYGGGCTGCGGGTCCGTCCCGGCCTGATCACCGCGATCGTGAGCGAGCGGCCAGACGACTCGGCCCTGCTCGCCGACCGCCTCGGCCTGGCCGCGCCCGAGCCCGACGACGACGTCACCTGGGGCGGCACGCCCCTCACGTCGCTGCGCCAGGCCGACGTGCGCGAGCGCATCCTCGTCTCCGACACCGGTGCATCCCTCTTCGCCGGTCGGCTCGGGGACCGTCTCGACGAGCGGGGCGGCGGCGACGTCGGCCGAGCGATCCACACCGCGTCGGCCGAGGACATCCTCGAGGCGCTCCCGGAGGGTCTCGACTCGGTCGTCACCGAGCGCGGCCGCAGCTTCTCCGGCGGCCAGCGCCAGCGGCTGGTGCTGGCGCGCGCCCTCGCCGCCGACCCGGAGGTGCTGGTGCTGGTCGAGCCGACCAGCGCGGTCGACGCCCACACCGAGGCGCGGATCGCGTCGCGCCTGCGCGACCACCGGGCCGGTCGCACCACCGTGGTCACCACGGTGAGCCCGCTGCTGCTCGACGCGGTCGACGAGGTCGCGTTCCTCGTCGACGGCCGTGTCGTGGCCGTCGGCCCGCACGCCGACCTGCTGGACAGCGAGCCCGCCTACCGCGCGGTCGTGGTCCGCGACGTGGAGGTGGCGGCACGATGAGCGTGACCACCCGACTCCCCGTCGCCGACGGCCGCGCCGTGCGCCGCTACGTCCGCCAGGTCGCGCAGCGACACCCCGCCCTGCTCTGGTCGGCGCTCGGCCTCCACGTGCTGGCCGCGCTCTCGGCGCTCGCCGCCCCGCGCCTGCTCGGCGACCTCGTGCAGGCCGTCGAGGACGGCACCACCGTGGACCGCGTCGACGAGATCGCGATCTGGCTGGCGGTCTTCCTGCTCGCCCAGTCGGTGCTGACCCGCTTCGCCCGCTACCGCTCCCAGGTGATGGGCGAGCTGGTGCTGGCCGAGCTCCGCGAGGACTTCGTCAAGAACACCCTCGCCCTCCCGGTCGGCACCGTCGAGGCAGCCGGCTCCGGGGACCTCCTCACCCGCACCAGCAGCGACATCGACCGGCTCGGCTGGTCGGTGCGCTGGGCCCTGCCGGAGTGGACGATCGCAGTCGTCACCGCGGTGCTGACCTTCGCCGCCGCGCTGAGCGTCGGCTGGTGGGTCTTCCTGCCCTGCCTGCTCGCGGTCCCGCCGCTGGTCACCGGGCTGCGCTGGTACCTCGCCCGCGCCAAGGACGGCTACCTGCGCGAGACGGCGTCGTACTCCCAGATCACCACCACCCTCTCGGAGACCGTCGACGGGGCGCGCACCGTCGAGGCCCTCGGCCTCGGCCGGCGGCGGGTGGAGACCGGCGACGCCGACTGCGCCGCGTCGTACGACGCCGAGAAGTACACGCTTCGGCTGCGCACCGTGTTCTTCCCGAGCATGGAGCTGGCCTACCTGCTGCCGGTGGTGGGGACGCTGCTCTTCGGCGGCTGGCTCTACACCCGTGGCCAGGTCTCGCTCGCGGAGGTGACCACGGCGACGCTCTACGTGCAGATGCTCATCGACCCGGTCGACCGGCTGGTCTCGATCCTCGACGAGCTCCAGCTCGGAGCCGCCTCCCTCGCCCGCCTGCTCGGCGTCGCCCAGGTCCCCGACGACCGGTCGGTCTCCGGGGAGCGGCCGACGAGCGAGAAGCTCGAGGCCAGCGACGTGCGCTTCTCCTACGTCGAGGGGCGCGACGTGCTGCACGGTGTGGACCTCGACGTCGGGGTCGGCGAGCGGATCGCCATGGTCGGTCCGTCCGGGGCCGGCAAGTCGACCCTGGGCCGGCTCCTCGCCGGCATCCACCCGCCGCGCACCGGCCAGGTGACTGTCGGCGACGTCGGGCTGGTCGAGCTGCCGCTCGACGAGCTGCGCGGGCACGTGGCGCTGGTGACCCAGGAGCACCACGTCTTCGTGGGCACCCTGAGGGAGAACCTCGTCCTGGCCCGTCCCGACGCCTCGGACGCGGAGATCCGTCAGGCGCTCGACGCCGTCGACGCGCTGGAGTGGGTCGACGTGCTCCCGTCGGGGCTCGACACGCTGGTCGGCTCCGGGGGCCGCGCCCTGACCGCCGCGCAGGCGCAGCAGGTCGCGCTGGGCCGGCTGGTGCTCGCCGACCCGCACACCCTCGTCCTCGACGAGGCGACCTCGCTCATCGACCCCCGCGCCGCTCGGCACCTCGAGCGGTCGCTGGCCGCCGTGCTCGACGGACGCACGGTCATCGCGATCGCGCACCGGCTCTTCTCCGCCCACGACGCCGACCGGGTGGCCGTGGTGGAGGACGGGGTCATCTCCGAGTTCGGCTCGCACGACGAGCTGGTCGCCGCCGGCGGGTCCTACGCCGCGCTGTGGGAGTCCTGGCACGGGAAGGCCTGAGCGTGGAGCCCGAGCCGATCACCGCGCTGTCGCCCCGGCCCGCCGGGCGCACGGTCTTCACCCAGCGCTGGTCGGAGCTGGCCTTCCTGCACTGGGCCGTCCCGCCTGAGCGGGTGCAGCCCCACCTCCCCGCCGGCACCCGGCCGGACACGATCGACGGGTCGACGTACGTCGGGCTCATCCCCTTCTGGATGCAGGGCATCGGGTTCCTCGGTTCGCCGGGACTGCCGTACGTCGGCTCGTTCCACGAGACCAACGTCCGGCTCTACTCGGTCGACGAGCAGGGTCGTCGGGGCGTGGTGTTCGTCAGCCTCGACGCGTCGAGGCTGGCCCCGGTCCTGGCCGCGCGCTGGGGCCCGCGGCTGCCCTACCTGTGGTCGCGGATGGACCGTCAGCGCACCGGCACGCGGGTGACCTACACCTGCTCGCGCCGCTGGCCGGGCCCACGGGGCACCCGGTCGCGCATCTCGCTGGACGTCGGCGACCCCTTCGAGGCCGGACCGCTCGAGCACTTCCTCACCGCGCGCTGGGGCCTGCACCTCTCCGACCGTGCCGGGCGGACCCGCTACTGGCCCAACGAGCACCCCACCTGGCCGCTCCGCCGGGCGGTCGTCGACGAGGTCGACGACGAGCTGCTGGGCGCGGCGGGGTTCGCCGACCTCGCCGCCCGAGCGCCGGACCACGCGATGTTCTCGCCGGGCGTCGACGTCGTCTTCGGTCCGCGGCTGCGTCGCTGACGCGCGGGACCCGATCTCCTTGCGATTGTGACAGTAACGGTGTCACAGTTGGGGCATGAAGCTCTCCATGCCGCTGATGTACGCCGGGAACCCGCGCGAGGCCGCCGACCAGGTCAGCGCGCTCGAGAAGGCGGGCCTCGACACCGTCTGGGTCGCGGAGGCCTACGGCTTCGACTCCCCCACGCTGATGGGCTACCTCGCGGCCAAGACCGAGACCATCGAGATCGGCGCGGCGATCCTCAACATCTACTCCCGCACCCCCGGCGCCCTGCTCCAGACCGCCGCCGGCCTCGACAACGTGTCGGGCGGGCGCGCCATCCTCGGCCTCGGGGCGAGCGGGCCGCAGGTCATCGAGGGCTTCCACGGCGTCCCCTACTCCAAGCCGCTGGGCCGCACCGCCGAGGTCATCGACATCGTGCGCCGCGGCCTCAGGCGCGAGCCGCTGACCAACGACGGCATCATCAAGCTGCCCCTCACCAAGGAGGACGGCGCTATCACCGGCCTCGGCAAGCCGCTGAAGATCCTCACCCACCCGGACCGTGACACCATCCCGATCTACATCGCCGGCCTCGGCCCCAAGAGTGTCGAGCAGGCCGCCGAGATCGCCGACGGGTGGATCCCGATCCTGTTCCACCCCGAGAAGGCGCACCTGGTCTGGGGCGACGCGCTGGCGGCCGGCAAGGCCAAGCGCTCAGCCGACCTGGGCCCGCTCGAGGTCAACGCCGGGGGCATGGTCGCCATCGGTGAGGGTCCGGAGACCAAGGCCCTGCTCGACCTCGCGCGCCCGACCTTCGCGCTGTACGTCGGCGGCATGGGCGCTCGCGGCAAGAACTTCTACAACGACGTCGCCTGCGCCTACGGCTACGAGAAGGAGGCCGCGGAGATCCAGGACCTCTACCTCTCGGGCAAGAAGAAGGAGGCGGAGGCCCTCATCCCCACCGACTGGCTGGAGGCGGCCAACCTCGTCGGCCCCGCGTCGTACGTCCAGGAGCGGATCGCGGCCTTCGGCGAGGCCGGCGTCACCAACCTCTCGCTCACCCCCGCCAGCGCCGACCCGGCCGCGACCATCGCCCAGGTGAAGGAATGGGTGTCCTGAGCCGGACGGCCCCGGGGCGGCGGCTGTCCCGGTTGCTGGCCCACCCCCGCCGCTTCGAGCACCTGCGCACGATCCGGGCCCTCGACCCGGAGCGCGACGCCGACGTGATCCTCGGCCTGACCGCGCGCCACGAGTTCCCGTGGGACTACTCGCAGGGCACTGGGATCGCGTTCATGCGCGACTACGGTGTGCCGTCGATCTCGCGGCTGCTGCACCGGACCGGCGAGTTCGAGCACGACGGGGTCAAGCGCTACGACGACACGATCCTCATCGGGCAGGAGGCCACGGTCGACGGGATCGACAGCGAGCGCGGCCACGCCGCCGTCCGCCGCCTCAACCGGATCCACGGCCACTACGACATCCCGCCGGAGGAGTACGCCTACGTCCTGGCCACCACGATCGTCGGCCCGGTCCGCTGGATCTCGCAGTACGGCTGGCGCCCCCTCGACCCGCACGAGCTCACCGCGATCACCCGGGTGACGACCCGTTTCGGTGAGCTGATGGGCCTCCGGGACCTGCCCACGACGTACGACGGCTACCTCGCCCTGCTGGTCGACTTCGAGCGCACCCACTTCGCGCAGGACCCGGCCAACACCGCGCTCGCCGAGGCGAGCATCGACATCGCCCGCACCGTCGCTCCCCCGCCGCTGCGCCCGCTCGTGCGGCGGGTCACCGTCGCCCTGATGGACGAGCCGCTGCGGGTCGTGCTCGGGATGCCGGCCCAGCCGGCCTGGTTCGTGCGCCTCGTGCGCCGCGGCCTGCGGCTTCGCGGGCTCCTGCTGCGCTTCGCGCCCCCACGCGCCGAACCGCTCCTCCACCGGGCGTCGACGTACCCCGGAGGTCACCGCCTCTCCGACCTCGGACCGCTCGCCATGCTCGACGCCCTCAACACCCGTCCCGACGTCACCCCACCCGCCTCACCACCCGCAAGGAGCACCCATGCCTGAGCGCCCGTCGATCCTGGAGCAGGAGCACGAGGACTTCCGCGCCACCGCCCGCGCGTTCTTCGAGCGGGAGGTCACGCCGTACCACGAGAAGTGGGAGGCCGACGGCATCGTCGACCGCGACGTCTGGCGCAAGGCGGGCGATGCCGGGCTGCTGTGCTTCGACGTCGAGGAGGCCTACGGCGGGCCGGGGATCAGCGACTTCCGCTACAACATGGTGCTGGCCGAGGAGGCCGCCCGGGCCGGTGCCTCCGGCCCGGGCTTCGCCGTGCACACCGACATCATCGTCCCCTACATCTCCTCGCTCGGGACCGAGGAGCAGAAGCAGCGCTGGCTGCCGGGGCTGGTCTCGGGTGAGCTGATCTCGGCGATCGCGATGACCGAGCCGGGGGCCGGATCGGACCTGCAGGGCATCCGTACGACGGCGGTCGACGCCGGCGACCACTACGTCCTCAACGGGTCCAAGACCTTCATCAGCAACGGGATCCTCTCCGACCTCGTGATCGTGGTCTGTCGAACGGATCCCGACGCCGGCCACCAGGGCATCAGCCTGCTCGTGGTCGAGCGCGACATGGAGGGCTTCGAGCGCGGCCGCAACCTCGACAAGATGGGGCTGCACGCGCAGGACACCGCCGAGCTGTCGTTCACCGACGTGCACGTGCCCAAGTCCAACCTGCTCGGCGCCCCGGGCTCGGGGTTCGTCTCGCTGATGGAGAACCTCCCCCAGGAGCGCATCTCCATCGCCTGCATCGCGGTCGCCGCGATCGAGCACGTCCTGGAGCTGTGCCTGGCCTACGCCAAGGAGCGCGAGGCGTTCGGCAAGCCGATCGGAAAGTTCCAGCACAACCGGTTCGTGCTCGCCGAGATGGCCACCGAGGCCCACATCGCGCGGGTCTTCGTCAACGACTGCGTGCTGCGGCTCAACGCCGGCACCGTCGACACCTCGCTGGCGTCGATGGCGAAGTGGTGGACGACCGAGCTGCAGAAGCGGGTCGTGGACGCGGGCGTGCAGCTGCACGGTGGCTACGGCTACATGAGCGAGTACCCGATCTCCAAGGCCTACACCGACTCGCGCATCCAGACCATCTACGGGGGCACGACCGAGATCCAGAAGGAGATCATCGGCCGGATGCTGGGGCTCTGACCGGGCTGCTCGCTCAGAGCGGCTCGTCGGCAGGCACGATCGACGTGACCACGACGGTGCCGTCGTCGTCCCCCACCACCAGCCGACTGCCGGCGAGGCCCCGCAGGCACTCCCGGACGGTGTCGAGATCGAGGCCGGTGTCGGTGGCGATGTCCGCCTCGGTGACGGGGACCGGGTTCTTCCACTCGTCCGGAGGCACCGAGTAGGGGTCGAAGTCCGTCTGGGCGGCGGCCCACAGCTGGAGGGCGGACTCGAGCACGATCTCCTGCGGCGACAGGTCTGAGGGCATGGCGTCGACCGTACTGGCTACTCGCTGTCCTGGTCCTCCTCGGGCTCGAACGTTGATCGACGCCGGTGGTCGTCGTCGACCCCGTACCTCGTCGTCGAGCGACGTACGCTCGAGGGGTGAGTGTCACTCCCGTCCACGTGGACCTCCTCGGCGGCTTCGCCCGCGACCTGGCCGACATGGCCGTCCCCTGGCAGGCCGAGAGCACCCCGGACCCGCAGCTGCTGGCCCTCAACACCCGGCTCGCCGCCGAGCTGGGTCTCGACCCCGACTGGCTGCGCACCCCCGCGGGGATCGGCCTGCTGACCGGCACGGCACTCCCCGTCGGCGCCACCCCGGTCGCGCAGGCCTACGCCGGCCACCAGTTCGGCGGCTTCTCGCCGCGTCTCGGCGACGGCCGCGCACTGCTGCTCGGGGAGGTCGTCRACACCGACGGAACGCTCCGCGACCTCCACCTCAAGGGGTCGGGTCGCACGCCGTTCTCCCGGGGCGGCGACGGGCTCGCCGCGGTCGGCCCGATGCTGCGCGAGTACGTCGTCAGCGAGGCCATGCACGCCCTCGGCATCCCCACGACCCGCGCGCTGTCCGTCGTGGCGACCGGTCGCCGGGTGCGACGCGAGGAGCTGCTGCCCGGCGCCGTGCTGGCGCGGGTCGCCAGCAGCCACCTGCGTGTGGGGAGCTTCCAGTACGCCGCCGCGACGGGCGACGTCGCGCTGCTGCGCCGCCTCGCCGACCACGCGATCGCGCGTCACCACCCGCAGGCAGCTGCGGCCGAGCGCCCCCACCTCGCCCTGTTCGACGCCGTGGTCGCCGTGCAGGCGAGGCTGGTGGCCGCGTGGATGACGGTGGGCTTCGTCCACGGAGTCATGAACACGGACAACATGACGATCTCGGGCGAGACCATCGACTACGGCCCGTGCGCCTTCCTGGACGCGTTCGATCCCAGCACGGTCTTCAGCTCCATCGACGAGGGTGGTCGCTACGCCTACGGCAACCAGCCCGTCGTGGCCGAGTGGAACCTCGCCAGGCTCGCCGAGGCCCTCCTTCCCCTCATCGACGACGACCAGGAGCGGGCGGTCGCGCACGCGGTCGAGTCGCTGGGCGCGTTCCGTCCGCAGTACTCCGCCGCGTGGTCGGTCTCCATGCGCGCCAAGCTCGGGCTGCCGGTCGGCCTCGACGACTCCGTGGCCACACCGCTGGCCGAGGAGCTCCTGGACCTGGCCGAGCGGGGCCATGTCGACCATACGTCGCTCTACCGAGCCCTGGCCGCGACCGCTCGGGGCGACGCCGAGGCCGCCCGCGGGCTCTTCCTGGACCTGCGAGCCTTCGACGACTGGTGCGCCCGGTGGCAGGCGACCGGCCCCGACCCGGACGCCATGGACCGGGTCAACCCCGTCCACATCCCACGCAACCACCTCGTCGAGGAGGCCCTGGACGCGGCGGTGCTCGGCGACCTCACGCCGTTCGAGCGGCTCCTCGAGGCCGTGACCGCGCCCTACGACACCCGTCCCGGTCTCGAGCGGTACGCCGCCCCGGCCCCGGACGACTTCGGCCGCTACCGGACCTTCTGCGGCACCTGACCACGCCGCTGGTCAAGACGCCGTCCGGAGGTTCTCCACCGCGAGGACAAGCGTCGGCAGGAGCGCGTCGGCGATGACGGCGTACCCCGCACTGGAGGGGTGGAAGCGGTCGGCGGAGAACAGCGACGGGTCGGTGGCGAAGGCCCGCGACGCACGCTGGTCGGGGTCCGCCACGTGGGCGCCCTCAGCCAGCACGGCCGCTGCCTGCTGAGCGCGGAGGGAGTCGCCCGCCGCACGCACGACCTCGCGCAGGAACTCGGGCACGTGCGGTACCGCGCTGAGGTCGGGTGCCGGCGCGACCACCACCTCGGCGCCTGCGATCCGCAGCCTGCGGACCGCCGCAGCCAGGGCCCTCGCCGCTGCGTCCACCGGCTCGCGATGGGTGAGGTCGTTGGCCCCGATCACCACCACCGCCAGGGCCGGGTCCCACGCGAGTGCCGCGCTCACCTGGGTGGCCAGACCGGAGCTGCGCGCGCCCCGCACGGCGAAGACCTCGACGTCCACCTCGAGGCCACGCACCGCCAGACCGTCGGCCAGCCGGGGCGCCAACCGCTCGCGCTTCCGTGCGGCACCCTGTCCCCAGGCGATCGAGTCCCCCAGCACTGCCAACCGAGTCGTCATCCCCCAAGGAGACCAAACGCACCAAGGGGTGACGATCCGTCGGGCAGGTCAGGCCGCCAGCCCGAGAAGCTCCCGGCTGACCCGCAGCTCGGCAGGACTGGCCGGCGACACACTGGTGCCGAGCCGCCGCGTGCCGGTGTGGTCGACGAGGTACATCGCGCCGTGGGGGTCGCGCCACACGTAGATCCCCGGGAAGGGTTGCTGCACCTGCCACGCACCGTGGGTCTTGATCCGGTGGTGGTGCCGGCTCATCGGGCCGTAGTTGCCCACCCTCGACTGCCCCGCGGGTCGGTCCGTGCCGTGCCGGAAGGCCACGGTGTGGTCGATCTGCTGGGTGCGGGAGGTGCTGGACCCCCAGGGGAAGGTGTCGGCCGGCGTCATGAGATGCACGGCCTGCCTATGTCGGTCAGGGATCTCGTAGGCGTCGACGGGGGCCAGCCCGGCGACGTCGAGGACGGGCTTGATCGTGAACGTGGCGTGCGGACCGAGGTGCGTCCTCAGCCAGGCCTCGGTGACGGGGCCGTGGCCCTCGACGCGGGCGACTCCGGTCTCCTCGTCGCTGGCGTAGAGGTGCAGCATCAGCACCACGCTGGGCATGAGGGCGTCCCACTCGACCACGGGCCGCTCCCCCGTGCGCGCGGGATCGTGACCCTCGGCGGGATCGGCGGGATCGGCGGGATCGGCGGGATCGGCGGGGCGGTCGCGCCACGCGGCATAGGCGGTCAGCAGGTCGACCGCGCGCTGCGGGTCGGTGAGGACGAGGACGGCCTTGACCCGGCGCTCGTCCTCGGGGTCGGTGTCGCCGAGGTCGGCCAGGACGCGTGCGAGGTGGGCCACGATCGCGTCGAGCCGGGCGATGACGTGGAGCGGCGCCCGGACGTAGAAGCCACGCATCCCCTCCTCCGTGGAGCGGGTGGCGTTGGCACACTGCCGTCGGGCCTGCTCCTCCTCGCGGGCGGCGGCCGCCTCGGGATCACTGGCCGCGACGGCACCGATGACGAGGTCCTCGAAGCGCGACCACGGGATGCGCCCGTCGGCGGCCTCGACGACCCGCGAGTCGACGTACGCCGCCTGCTCGATCGTGAGGTCGCGGGTGCGGCGCGCGACGAAGCGGGCATAGGACGCGCGGACCTCGAGCGCCTCGACGCGGCGCCACAGCTGTGGCAGACGGATCACCAGGTCGAGCGCGTCCGCCATCAGCGAGAAGGCGGACCATGACGTGATCGCGAGCCTCGCGCCCAGCGCGGCGCAGCAAAACTCCGCGACGTCCGGTGTCCCCACCCCACCGAACCGCTTGGCCCGCTCGCGGCCGGGGAGGCGCGTCCGGTCGGGATCAAGACGCTCCGGGTTGTTGATGATCGCGTGCTGGACCGCGATGCGAAGCACCTGGACCTCGCACTCGCGCTGGCTGCGCGACACCGCCTCGGCGTGATCGAGGAGGTCGGCCTCGGTCAGCTCGCGGAGGTCGGTGGTCAGGTCCATGTCTCCACTCAAGCACCAGCCACCGACAACGGCCGGGGCCGAGCCCGGCGGCTACGAGCCCTGGCGCCCGGCCAGCTCCCGCTCGGCGCGGGCGAGCCAGGTGAGTCCCCTGACGCTGTCCCAGGACCCGGCGGCCAAGCCTTCCGACGCTGCGCGAGCCGACTCGTAGAGGCTCGTCGCCTCGGAGCGTCCAGCGACCTCGATCGACAGCATCGCCAGCGACTCGACGCTCTCCCACGAGCCCGGCCGAAGCCCCGAGGCCGCGTCGAGGGCCCGGTCGAGCGGCGAACGGGTGTCACGGTTGCGTCCGAACACGGTGTCTCCTTCGACGATGTGCCGCGACCCTAGTGGCCGCGACCACGGGCTGCACGGCTCCACGCCCGTCGTCCGTCGTCCGTCGGGACAGGACCAGCGGGCAGGGGCGAGCCATCGCAGCCGCCGTTGTCGGTCAGCACGCGCTGGATGCTGACGTCTCGGTCGGCGACCCAGGGAGCCCGCAAGACGCGTGCGGCTACTCGGGCCGCTGTATCGCTGCCGCGATGGCGGGTAGCAGGACTCCGTAGCCGCTGCCGTTGAGGTGGACGCCATCACCGGTGAACGCCGTGGAACCCAACGGACCGAGCAAGAGGTCCGCCTGCACCACTCGGACGCCGTTCTCGGCGCAGGCGGCGACACCCGCGTGGCGGTACTCGTCCAGGAGAGCGTTGCTTCGATCTGCCGAGCCGGTCAACCGGGACTCGACGACGCCCGGCGGCGCGACGTACGCACAGCAGCCGGTGGGGACCAGTCGGAAGCATGACGACAGCGCTTGCCTGAAGTCGGGCAGCGCGACGCGCTTCCACGGTGCCGCGTCGTTGGTGCCCACGGAGACGACAAGGAAGTCATCCGCGCGCACCCCGCCAGATCCCGCCGAACGCGTGCGAGGTGGCTGTCTCCCAGAAGCACCGTGCGCACGACCCGAGGGTGACCGTCGCACCTGTGACGGCTCGATCGCATCCACTCATGCCGGCGACTAGAAGAGCGTCGGGACGAACGTCTGCTCCTGCATGGGCGGCCGGACGTACCCGAAGTCCCGGACCTCGGGGAGCTCGACGACCGGCGGCGCCACGTCCTCGTACTCGAACTGCGAGAGCAGGTGGCTGATGCAGTTGAGCCGGGCCGCCCGCTTGTCGTCGGACGGGACGACGTACCAGGGCGCCTGCTTGATGTCGGTGTACTGGAAGGTGGTGTCCTTGGCCATCGAGTAGCGGATGTAGAGCTCGCGCTCCGCGAGGTCCATGTCGGACAGCTTCCACCGCTTGAGCGGCTCGGCGTTGCGCGCCTCGAACCGCTTGCGCTGCTCCTCGACCCCCACCGAGAACCAGTACTTCAGCACCACGATCCCGGACCGGACCAGCATCCGCTCGAACTCCGGGCAGCTGCGCAGGAACTCCTGGTGCTCGTCCTCGGTGCAGAACTCCATCACCCACTCGACGTTCGAGCGGTTGTACCAGCTGCGGTCGAAGAGGACCATCTCCCCCTTGGCGGGCAGGTGCTCGACGTACCGCTGGAAGTACCACTGGGTCCGCTCGCGATCGGTCGGCTTGGGCAGCGCCACGATCCGCACCGTGCGCGGGCTGGTGCGCTCGGTGATGCGCTTGATCACCCCGCCCTTGCCGGCCGAGCCTCGTCCCTCGAAGATGACCAGCACCTTGAGGTCCTGCGACTGGATCCAGTACTGCAGCAGCACGAGCTGCTCCTGCAACCTCTCCATCTCGGCGTCGTAGACGGCGGACCGCAGGCGCCCCGAGCTCTTGTAGCGCGCGGAGTCGGTGCGATCGGGGTGGCTGCGGTGCGACGAGGTCGAACGGGCTGACATGGCGCCTCCTGTGCGCCTCATCGTCGCCCCGGGTGGGCCGTCCGGCAAGGGGCCGTCGTGCTCAGCCCTCGGGAAGGGCCGCGAACGAGCGCTTGACGTCGCGGTACCACCCCATGCCCGCGATCGGCCGCTTCCACCGACCCTTCATCGCGTCGCGGGCGGGCACGTGTGCCTCGTCGCCGTCCGAGACGAGAGTCTTGAGGTGGGCGTCCTGGGCCTTGATCACGTCGTCGGCGGTCGCTCCCCGCAGCTCGTGCTCGCACGGGCCGCCGAGCTGCTGGCAGGTCATGGTCTTCATGGATCGTCCCTTCTCTCCGGGCGGCCACCGTGGCCGACACCCCCTTGACGACGTACGACGTGGGGTTGTGACGGGAGTCAGCCGCGGAAGCCGTTGTTGCCCACGAAGGCGGCGATCGGCGGGATCACCGCCGCGACCGCCGACATCGCGACCGCCAGCGGTGTCGACCAGAAGCGCACCCACGTCCAGGCGAGCAGGATGAGGGTGAGGCACACGCCCATGAGCAGGAAGTAGCGCCGTTGACGCCGTCGTACCTGCTCGCTCGTCGACCACGGAACGTCCGTGAGGGACTCGACCCGGTGGTCGCGGCGCATGCCTCCACGGTAGTTCGTCAGGCCCTCACCCGTCAGCCGTCGGCGAGGTAGGGATCGCACCAGGCGCTGATGATGCGAGCAGCACGCTTGGCCTGGTTGCGGCCGGTGAGCAGGTGGTCGGCCCCCTCCAGGGACACGAAGCTGCGCGGGTGCCGCGCAGCACGGAAGATCTCGCTGGCGTTGGCGATGCCGACGGTGTTGTCCGTCGGCGAGTGCATGACCAGCAGGGCGCGCCGCAGGGTGCGGATCTGCTCACGCAGGTCCGCCTCGCGCACGTCCTCGATGAAGTGGCGGCGCAGGGTGAGCGCCTTGCCGCCGACGGGGAACGGCGCCTCGTCCTCCTCGAGGATCCGCTCGATGAGGGCGTCGTAGTTGTGCTCGACGTGCGCGGGCTCGTACGGCGCCCCGACGCTCGCCACGGCTCGCACGCCGTCGACCTCGTGGGCCGCCGCGATGACGGCGGCACCGCCGAACGAGTGCCCGACCAGCAGACGTACGTCGCGCCCCGCGTCGTTCATGAACCTCACCGCCTGCACGGTGTCGGCGATCTTGTGGGAGAAGGACCCGTCGCCCCAGTCGCCCTCCGAGTGACCGAGCCCCAGGTTGTCGAAGCGCAGCATCCCGATGCCCTCGGCAGCCAGCTGCTTGCACATCCGGCTGGCGGCCGGGCAGTCCTTGCCCAGCGTGAAGCCGTGGGAGAAGACCCCCCAGCCCCGGGTGGCACCCTCCGGGTGGTCGACGAGGCCGGCGAGCCGCGGGCCGCTGGAGCTGGCGAACCACACCTTCTCGCTCACGCCAGCCGCCCCACCAGCGCACGGCCCAGGTCCCGGCCGGAGAGCCACGCGGTCTCCACCTTGGGCGAGGCGCCCCAGCCGTCCCCGCACACGCCGACCAGCCCGGCCGGCCCGTCCACCAGCGCGTGCGTGGCGGTCCGCTCCCCCACCGGTCGCGCGAAGGTCCAGCGGTGCACGTGCACGTCCGCCGGCTCGGACAACGAGAGGGCCGAGCACAACGCCCGCACCATCTCCGGACCGGCGGCGGCCGGATCGTCGAGGTGCTTGCGTGCGAAGTCCGGCGTGGAGTGCACGACCAGGACCGGGGCGTCGTCGCCGCGCCGCCGACCGTCGTCGGCCACCCACGCCACGACCGGGTCGCCGTTGACGAAGGCCCCGTCGAACCGGCCCGTGGGGCTCAGGTCGTCCCAGGTGCGCTCGGGCCAGGTCGCGGCCAGGGCCAGCACCGGCTCGAACTCCCGGACCAGGTGCGGGGCCACCGGGTGGTCCTCGGCGACGAGGCGTCGGGCCTGGGGGTCGGGCATCGCCAGCACCACCGCCGCACCCGAGAGGCTCGCGACGTCCGCGACGTCGTACCGCTCCACCTCCAGGTCGCCGGCCAGGTCCTCGACGAGCGAGCGCAGCCCGCCCGGCGCACCCCAGCGCAGCGGACCGGTCTTGACGACCGGGTCCCCGTCGCCGAGCGCGCAGAACGTGTCGGTCCACGGGCGCGCGAGCCCCCGCTCGTGCCATCCCGTGACCACGGCGAGGAAGTCGTCGTCCGACGTCGTGAGGTACGACGCCCCGAGGTCGACCGGGCGGTCCCAGAGCCGCCGCGAGGCCATCCGCCCACCGGCCCGGTGGCCACGGTCGAGCACCCGCACGGGCACTTCCGCCGCGCGCAGCTCGCGCGCACAGGCCACCCCGGACAGACCGGCCCCGACCACCACGACGCCGTCGACACGCTCGTTCGCACTCATCGCGCCATCATCCCCCGGTGAGCACCGCTACCGGTCGATCATCAGCATGCGGGCGACGAGCCCGTCGTCGCGGTCCGTGAGCCGGCCGTGGGTGGGCGCGGCCGCGCTCACCGCAGCGCGGCGAGGACGGCGTCGGCGGCCCGCTGGCCGCTGACCAGCGCGCCCTGGATGGAGCCGGTGTCGCGGTGGTCGCCGCAGACCACGAGGTCACCGACCCGCACCGGACGCGTCGCGGAGTACGGCGCGGGCTGGGCGGGCAGCGCGTCAGGGACCTCGTGCCGGGCCACCACCTCCCACCGCGTCGGATCGATGCCCAACAGGTCGCCGGCGTGACGCCGCATGGCGGCCTCGACCGCCACCCGGCCGGGGCCGAGCAGCGCCGACCCCTGCACGAGGTGGCGGCCGGCCGGGGCGTAGGAGGGCGCGGCGCGCGAGACGACCGCGGCGTTGACCAGCGGCCCCCGCGGGTCGCGGCGCGCGTCGACGTGCAGGAGGTCGGAGTCGGGCGCCTCGGGCGCGGACCACCAGGTGGTGACGACGCCCTTGGTGGCCGGGGCCTCGACTCCGGTGAGCTCCCGTGCGCGAGGCCCGTCGGCGGCCACGACCACCTGCCGGGCCGTCCAGGTCCGGTCGGCGGTGGCGACCGAGGTGCCCGCCACCCGATCGACGTGGTGGCCGAGGCGGACCCGGTCCCCCAGCGGGGCCGCGACCTGCTCGGGCAGGGCCTGCATGCCGGAGACCGGCAGCGACGGAACGCCCCGCGCGAACATCCAGGCCAGCAGCAGCGCGAACCGGTCCGCCGTGCTGCCGTCGTCCTCGAGCAGGACCCCCGCGAGGAACCGGTCGACCACCCGACGCAGCAGGCCGTCGACACCGGCACGATCGAGGGCCTCCGCCCGGTCGACGTCGTCGCGCGACGCCAGCACGCGGGACAGGGACGTCCCCCGCCGCGGCCTCAGCAGCGGCGCGGCCCACCGCAGCACCGCGGTCACCTCGCGCGGACGGCCGATCGCCGTACCGAGCGTGCCGGGGATCAGCCCGGGGGCCCGCAGCGGGTGGCCCAGGACCGACGTGCCGGACTCGGTGACGGCCGCGACCCCGGCGCCGAAGCCCTGCAGCCCGAGCGCGTCGACGTCGACCCAGCGGCGTACGGCGGGATAGGCGGGATTGAGCAGCTGGAACCCGCGGTCGACCAGGAACCCGTCGACCCGGTCGGTGCGGATGCGGCCGCCGACGGCGTCTGCCGCCTCGAGCACGACGACGTCGTGCCCGGCCTCGTGCAGCACCCGCGCGCAGCGCAGTCCCGCCAGCCCCGCTCCCACGACCAGCACGTCGGCGTCCACGCCGTGACCCTAGTGCGCCGGTGGGCAGGGGCGGCCACGGTCGGGATCGGGCCCACCTGGCGACGGCTGGCAGGCTGGACCGGTGACCACCATCAAGATCAACGCCATCACCGTCCCCGCCGGCTCCGGGGACGAGCTCGCCCACCGCTTCGCCGCCCGGGCCGGCGCGGTCGACGGGGCTGACGGCTTCGAGGGCTTCGAGCTGCTCCGACCCACCGACGAACGCGAGCAGTGGCTCGTCATCACCCGGTGGCGCGACGAGGAGTCGTTCCAGGCCTGGGTGAGCTCCCCGGGCTTCGCCGAGGGGCACCGCTCGGCGGTGGAGCGTGCCGGCGGCGACGCGCCCCGACCGGTGTCGACGCACAGCGAGGTGTGGAGCTACGAGGTGGCCGGGGGCTCGTCCCCGACTACCGACTGAGCACTCAGGCGTGCTCGGCCCGGTAGCGCTGCAGGAGCCGGTCGAGGAGTGCGCCGAGGTCGGTGGCCAGCTCGTCGTCGAGCGAGGTGAAGGAGAACGTCGCGCGCCCGGTACGCCGCGCCAACAGCGTGGCCGACGACGCCGCCAGGTCGTCGGGGTAGCGGTCCGCGATGATCAGGTAGAGGCCGACCGCGGCCTTCCCCCGCTTGAGGGCCGCGAAGTAGTCGTGCCCCGTCGCGCCCGGCCAGACGAGGGACGGGACCCCGTAGATCGTCCCGTCGACCAGCTCGGGGCGGTAGCGGTCCAGCAGTCCCGTCAGCCGGGCCTCGACGGCCACCAGGTCCCTCACGACGCCGCCCCGGGCGGGGACCCCTCCCGCCGCTCGTGCAACCGCTGCTGCGCCTCACCCAGGAAGGCCAGGCACGGAGCCTCGACACCGGGGTGCTTCTCCACGAGGTGGAAGGTCCAGCGGTCCATCGCGGCCATGAAGCCGTTGTCCTCGCCGGGCCGGTACGTCGACCAGGCCCGGTGGCCCTTCGCCCGGCAGGTCGAGCAGCCGATCTTGTAGACGAACTGCTTCTCGGCGTCGAGGTCGATCGTGACCCGGGCCAGCGGGCCGCCCTGCTCGGCGGCCTTCCTTGCGCGGGCGGAGCGGCTCGCCACCATGTCGTCCTCCAGGGTCGGTCTCCGGGTGAGGGTCCAGTCTCTCCCACCGCCCGCGGCGACGGACTCCCCCTAGCCACCGGACCCCCGCGTGCGTGAGGATCGTGACCCCCGTCACACCCGCCCCACACCCCGAGGAGCCCCGCGATGCCCGACGTGCTGACCGATGCCGTGCAGGCCGACCGAGCACGGATCGAGGAGGCGGTCGCGGGCCGTACGCTCATCGACGCGCTCGCCGACACGGCAGCCGCCCACGCCGACGAGCCGGCGTACAGCGACAAGCACGGCGTGGCGGAGGGTGAGGCGTGGCGCACGCTCACGTGGGCACAGACCCGGGAGACGGCGCTGGACCTCGCCGCCGCCCTCATCCAGGCGGGGGTGCAGGTCGGCGACACCGTCGCGATCATGGCCACGAACCGGATCGAGCACCTGGTGGGCGACATGGGCGCGGTGCACGCCGCGGCCACCCCGATGTCGATCTACAACACCCTGTCCCCCGAGCAGGTGGCCTTCATCGCCGGCGAGTCCGAGCCGCGGGTCGTGATCCTCGAGGGCACCGACCAGCTCGAGCGCTGGCGAGACGCCCTCGACGCGGTCGGCACCGTGGTGGTGCTCGACCCGACCCAGCGCCCCGACGGCGAGCGCTACGTGACGTGGGACGACTTCGTCGCCCGCGGGGCTGCGTACCGCGGGGAGCACGCCGACGAGATCGAGCAGCGTCACCAGGCCCTCGAGCCCGACGCACCGGCGACGATCCTCTACACGTCCGGCACGACGGGCAACCCCAAGGGCGTCGTGCTCACCCACCACAACGTCCTGTACGAGGCGCTCAGCACCCTCGAGGCCGCCGGCCTCCAGGAGCCCCAGCGCCAGATCAGCTACCTGCCGCTCGCCCACATCGCCGAGCGGGTGCTCGGCCTCTACGGCCCGCAGGTGGTCAGCGGCCACGTGCACTGCATCGGCGACCCGGCCCAGCTTCTCGCGACCCTCGGCGAGGTCCACCCCACGGCGTTCTTCGGCGTCCCCCGCGTGTGGGAGAAGATCAAGACGGGCCTCTCCGCCAAGCTGGCCGCCGACCCGAACCCCGACAACGTCCGGCTCGTCCAGGACTCGATGGCCGCGGGCCTCGCGTGGGTCCAGGCCCAGGAGGTCGGCGGGGAGATGACGCCCCAGATCCAGGCGGCGTACGACGAGGCGGAGGCTGCGATCCTCGGCTTCCTCAAGCTGCTCCTCGGCCTCGACCAGGTGACCTGGGCGGGCTCTGCGGCGGCCCCGATGCCGCTGGAGGTCGCCAAGTTCATGGCCGGGCTCGGCCTCATCGTCTACGACGTCTACGGCATGACCGAGACGTCCGGCGCGGTCACCGCCAACGGTCCGGGCGGCTTCCGCCTCGGCACCGTCGGTCGCGCGACCCCGGGCATGGAGGTCCGGCTCGGCGAGGACAGCGAGGTGCTCGTCCGCGGTCCCGTCATCACCCCCGGCTACCACCGCCAGGAGCAGGCGACCCGCAACCTCGTCGACGCCGACGGCTGGGTGCACACCGGCGACATCGGCACCCTCGACGAGGAGGGCTTCTTCGCGATCGTGGACCGCAAGAAGGAGCTCATCATCACCTCCAACGGCAAGAACATCGCCCCGTCCAACATCGAGAACTACCTCAAGGAGTCGCCGATCGTCGGCCACGCGATGGCCATCGGCGACAACCGCTCGTACGTCGTCGCCATCCTCACCCTCGACGGCGAGGTCGCCCCGGCGCTCGCCGCGGCGCGCGGGATCGAGTTCGCCGACCTCGCCGAGCTGTCCGCCCACCCCGCGATCCGGGCGATGGCGCAGGACGCCGTCGACAAGGCCAACGCCCGCCTCTCGCGACCGGAGCAGGTGAAGGCGTGGGAGCTGCTCCCCGAGGAGTGGACGGCCGAGTCCGAGGAGCTCACCCCGACGCTCAAGCTCAAGCGTCGCGTCGTCAACCGCAAGTACGCCGACGTGGTCGAGCGGCTCTACGCCGGGTGACCTTCGACGCTGTGCCGTTGCCCGTCTTCGACGTCGAGGCCCACCGCGGCGGCGCCGGGCTCTGGCCCGAGAACACCCTCGAGGCGTTCGACCGTGCCCTGGCCCTCGGTGTGGCCACCCTCGAGCTCGACGTGCACCTGACGGCCGAGGACGACGTGGTGGTCTGCCACGACCCGGCCCTGGCCGACGCCCGGCTCATCCGCACCCTCACCCGCGCGGACCTGCCGCCGACCATGCCGCTGCTGCGACAGGTCGCGGCCCTGCTCACCGAACGGGGCGCAGACCCGGTCCGCGTCAACCTCGAGATCAAGTACGACGCCGTCGCGGCCGCGGAGCGGACCTCACGCACCGAGTTCGTCGAGGTCGTGGTCGAGGCGATCCGCATCGACGGGCTGGTCGGGCGCACCAGCATCCAGTGCTTCGACTGGGGCGTGCTGGGGCTGGTCGGTGACGTCGAGCCGGTGCTGGCCCGCACCCTGCTGGTCTCCCCCCGCTACCTGAAGGCGTCCACCGACGGCCCGTCCCCGTGGTTCGACGGGATCGAGGTGGAGGAGCACTTCGTGCGGACCGCGGCCGCCCAGGGCTTCGACGCGATCTCCCCGATGCACGGCAGTCCCTTCGCCGCCGGCGTCGACGACCCGGCGTACGTCGCCTTCGCGACCGCGGACCTCGTCGCCGAGGCCCACGACGTCGGGCTGCGCGTCGTCCCCTACGTCGTCGACGACCCGCCGACGATGCGGGCCCTGCTGGCGGCCGGCGTGGACGGGCTGATCACCAACCGGCCGGACGTGCTCCGCGAGGTGCTGGCCGCGCTGGGACGGCCCCTCCCCGCGGCCTTCCCGGGTCGGTGACCTCACCGATGCAACCTCCGGCGCGCCGATGGTGTCCTAGGAGCATGAACCGTCTCCTCGTCGCGCTGGCCGTCGCCCCACTGGCCCTCACCCTGCACGCCGCACCCGCCGCCGCCTCCGACGGGGCGGCCGCGCCCCGCCAGGTCCTCGATGTCTCCGACCTCGACACCGGGGCCGCTCCGCGGCTCGCGTGGTCCGAGCGGACCAGCGCCTCCCGCGTCACCATCCACGGTCCCGACGGCACCACCCCGGCCGCGGGCAACGTCCGCGTCTTCGCCCCGATGGGGTCGGGGTACGTCGTCCAGACCGGCGGCGCCCGACCCCCGCGGGTCCGCTGGATCGGCGCCGACGGCACCCCGGGTCCGCGGGAGTGGCGCACCGGCTACGGGCTTGCCGTCTCGAGCGGCGGCGAGGCGGTCGCCTTCACCGGCCGCCGGGGCCAGGTCCGGGTGATCGACTCGGAGGGGGACCGCGTCCTGCGGATGCCCTCGGTACCTGGTCGCGGCCTGCACACCCCCGCGGTGGTCCTCGGCGAGGACTGCAAGGAGAGCGACACGAGCAACGGCTGCGCGATCATGGTCAACTCCACGCGCCGCCCCCTCAGCTGGGTGACCTCCTCCCACGGCATCGTCGACAGCACCCCGTTCCAGACGGTGTCCACGGGCCGGGGCCGGTGGCTGGGCGGCATCGTCAGCCGCACCGACACCGGCACCTGCAACGCCATGCGTCGCGGTGCCCGCACGGCCTGGACGACCTGCCGCAACCAGCTGTCGGCCATCTCCCCCGACAACCAGCACCTCGTCGGCACCCCGGCGTACGCCGACGGCTTCGGCCCGACCCGTCTCGACCTCCTCGACCTGCGCTCGGGCGACCGGGTCCGCTCCTTCGTCGCCGACCGGAGGGGCCGCTCGGCGACGTACTTCGACCAGGTRTGGGAGGACGCCGAGCACCTGCTCGTCGTGACCTTCCAGGCCGACGAGTGGGCGATCGTCCGGATCGGGACCGACGGGTCGATGGAGTACGCCGTGGCGCCCCGTCGTGACGGCGGGGACATGGAGGCCCCGTTCCACCTCCAGGCGGGGTAGTGGTCTAGACCCCGACAGGCGGGTCAGGGTGAACCCGGATGCGCGATGTCGGTGGTCGGTGTTCCACTGGTCGACATGAACCGTCAGCTCGCCGGCACGCTCACCGGGCGCGTCACCAAGTGGGTCGTCCTCGTCGTGTGGCTGCTCGTCGCCGCCGGCGCCGCGATGTTCGCCAGCAAGCTGGCCGACGTGCAGAACAACGAGGCCTCCTCCTGGCTGCCGTCGTCGGCGGAGTCGACCCGCGCCTTCGAGAAGCTCGCGCCGTTCCAGGACCAGAACGCCATCCCCACCATCGTGGTCTACCACCGCGACGGCGGCCTGACGGACGCGGACCTCGCGGCCATCGAGGACCAGGCGGTCGAGATCGCCACCCTGGACGGCGTGGCCGAGGCCAAGCCCGGGCGTCCTCCGTCGGTCATCAGCCCGGCCACCGCCGAGCAGGTGGGGTTCCCGGCCGTCTCCCAGGACGGCCAGGTCGCGCAGACCTCGGTGACCTTCGACCTCGGTGCCGAGGGCTGGAACAAGATGCCCGGCATCGCCGACGACCTCCGGGACATCGCGACGCTGGACGGCGTCGACGTCTACGTGGCGGGCGCCGGCGGTCAGGCCGCGGACTCCGCCGAGGCGTTCGGGGGCATCGACACGACCCTCCTGGCGGGCACGCTCGGCGTCGTCATCCTGATCCTGCTGTTCACCTACCGCAGCCCGGTCCTGTGGATCCTCCCGATCTTCAGCGCGGTCGTGGCGCTGTTCGTCTCCCAGGCGCTCATCTACTTCCTCGCGAAGTACGCCGACCTGACCGTCAACGGCCAGTCCTACGCCATCTTGACCATCCTCGTGATCGGCGCGGGCACCGACTACGCCCTGCTGCTCGTGGCCCGCTACCGCGAGGAGCTGCGTCGCCACGAGGACCGGCACGAGGCGATGGCGTTCGCCCTGCACCGGGCCGCCCCGGCCCTCTTCGCCAGTGCCGCTACCGTCGCACTCGGCATGCTGTGCCTGCTCTTCGCCGAGATGAACTCCACCGCCGGCCTCGGGCCGATCGCCGCGATCGGCATCGCCGTGACGTTCCTCGTGATGATCACCCTGCTGCCCGCGCTGCTCGTGATCACCGGGCGCTGGATCTTCTGGCCGCGACGCCCGGGGTTCGGCTCGGCCGAGCCGACGCAGACCGGCATCTGGGCCAAGGTCGGACGCTGGATCGTCCCCCGGCCGCGCAAGGTGTGGGTGGTCACCTCCGTGATCCTGGCCATCGCCTGCATCGGCCTGCTGCGCCTCGACACCAACGGCCTGTCCACCGAGGACTCCTACACCCAGGAGTTCCAGTCGGTGAYCGGCCAGAAGGTCCTGGTGGACGCCGGACTGGTCGACCAGTCCAACACCGTGATGGTGGTGGCCAACGCCGGGAGCGAGGACGCGATCTCCGCGGCCATGGAGGGCCTCGACGACGTCGAGCCCCCCAAGCCCCCGGTGACCTCCGGGGACGTCGCGTTCGTGGAGGCCGCCATCGGCTCCGACCCCGCGTCCCCCGAAGCCTTCGCGACCGTCGAGCGGGTCCGGGACGCCGTCCACGCCGTCCCGGGCGCGGATGCCCTGGTGGGAGGCAACTCGGCGTTCTTCCTGGACACCAAGGACGCCTCCAACCGCGACAACCTCGTCATCATCCCGATCATCCTGGTCCTGGTGTTCCTGATCCTGATGGCCCTGCTGCGCGCGGTCGTCGCACCGCTGATCCTGATCGCCACCGTCGTGCTGTCCTTCGGCGGCGCGCTCGGCATCTCCGCGATGCTGTTCGAGTACGTCTTCGGCTTCGCCGGGTCCGACCCAGGCTTCCCCCTGTTCGCCTTCGTGTTCCTCGTGGCACTGGGCATCGACTACAACATCTTCCTGATGACGCGGGTGCGTGAGGAGACGATGCACTTCGGCACCCGCAAGGGCGCACTGGTGGCCCTCACCTCCACCGGCGGCGTCATCACCAGCGCCGGTCTGGTGCTGGCCGCCACGTTCCTGGTGCTGGGCACCATTCCCGTGGTGTTCCTCGCCGAGCTGGGCGTCGCCGTGGCCCTGGGCGTCATCCTGGACACCATGATCGTCCGATCCGTGCTGGTCACGGCGATCAACATGGACCTCGGCGGCAAGATCTGGTGGCCGAGCAGGCTCGACCGCGAGGACCACCACCTCACCCTCGACGAGATCGAGGCACCGATCGAGACCGTGCACTCCTGAGGCCTGATCAGTAGCGCACGTCCAGCCACACCTGGCGGTGGTCGGAGGTCGGCACCCCGGTGAAGGGGTACGCCGTGGTGCTGTAGTCGCCCGTCAGGTAGTAGAGCGGGTCGGAGTCGACCGGCCAGAAGATCCCCGATCCCACCACCCGGGTGCCCTTCGACGGCAGCACGTAGTCGACGCGCAGGTTGCCCGGGGCACCGTCCGCGAAGTCCGCCGTGTCCAGCGCCGGGTCGCCCTGCTGGGTCAGGTTGGCTCCGCCCTGGTCGACGGCCTCGGCGCCACCGGCCGCGGTGGGACGGGGGTCGCGGATCCGCGGGTGGTGCAGCAGCTGGTCGATCGCGTGGTCGACCGAGTCGCCGTCGACCGGGTCGGCGTTCTGGTCGCCGGCGATGACGAACCGCTCGCCGCGCGCCAGGCCGCCGTACCGGCCCTCGTCGTCGTAGACGTACGCCGCGCGCTTGCGGTCGGGCGCGACGTAGTCGGCCCAGAAGCGGATCTCGTCGTGGTTGCGCAGGCCGTTGCGGTCCTCGGGTCCGTCGAACGTGGGCGGCGTCGGGTGCGACACGAGGAAGTGCACGGTCTCGTCACCGATCTCGATCGGCACGTCCCAGTGCGACTTGGACGAGAGCCGGACGTCCTCGAGCTCGTCGGCGGAGTACCAGTCGGCCGGGGCCGGCGTGGCCGGGTCGTCGGGGAGCAGCGCGCCGGGCATGTCGGCCCAGCGGAAGGTCTGGAAGGTGCGCACCGCGTCGGTGTCGATCGGGTACCGGGAGTAGACGACCATGCCGTACTGGCCCGGGAACAGCCCGAAGCCGAACGCGTCGTCGCCCCCGCCGATCCGACCGTCGTTGTTGAGGTCGTGGCCGCTCGGCACCCCGGTGTTGACCGGCGCGACGTAGGCGTAGGGGTACTCGATCGGCGCGGCCCCGTGGTGGCCCACCTCGAGGAAGTTGTCGCGGAACAGGTCGACGGCGGCGGGGTCGTAGTCGAACTCGTTGACCAGGAGCACGTCGGGCCGGGTCCGCTGGACGGTCTCGGCGACGTTCTGCGCCTGGCGCACCGCGCCGGTGTCGGCATCCGGGTCGGACAGGTCGGCGACCAGCCCGCCGGCCGTCGCCCGGTTGAGCGAGGCATTGAAGGTGGAGAAGCGCACGGTCGTGCCCCCATCGTGCCCGTGCCCGTGCCCGTGCCCGTGCCCACGGTCTGGGTCGTGGCCGGCCTGGGCCGGCGAGACGGCGCCAAGCGCCAGGGACGCCGCCAGTCCGGCGCCGAGCAGGGTGGTGCGGGTCAGGGTTCTACGGCGCATCAGGGACCTCCGAGTCAGGTGATGGATGTCCGCACCCTAGGCAGCCTTGGTGAACGCCGCGTGTCCGGACTCGTGTCAGACCCGGACGGTGCGGGTCCGCCCGAGGACCCGGCCACCGGCGTCCAGCGCCTCGGCCCTCACGACCCGGGTGCCGGTCTCGAGCGCGACCGCCGTCTCGAAGCCCGCGCGTCGCGTCTCCCCGAGGGGCGCCAGCGCGGACGGCCGCGGACCGGCGAGCACCCGCCAGGCCGCCACCTCGGTGGCCCCGTTCCAGGAGAGGTGGGCCGAYCCGTCGGCGACGACGAGGTCGGGGGGCGTGACCGGCCGCCCGCGCCACGGGAACCGGTAGGACCGGTAGGAGCCGAGGCCGAGGCCGGAGAGCTCGAAGACCACCTCGCCGTCCGCGTCGAACTCGGTGGCGTAGGGGTCCATGCCCCACCCGACGAGCACGTGCCCGCCCTCGAGGTGGTGGGCGTTGCCCATCGCGTAGCCGTACCGGTCCTCGTGGCGCAGGGCCTGCACGAGCGTGGCGGTCATCGCCTTCTCGTCGAGCTCGAAGCGCAGCGCCGCCGACACCGCGTCGGTCTCCGTGGCGTTGTCGTGGTTGTCGAAGATCGTGATCGACCCGTCGGGCTGGCGGCGCAGGTCGTGCTGCCACCCGAACTCCCCGCCCTCCGGGACCTCGATGTCGCTCTTCTTCCCGCCGAAGCGCCAGAGCACCTCGCCGGTACGTCGGTCGATGCGGTAGAGCGCACTCGTGTGCCGCCCCGAGATCAGCAGCCCGTCACCGTCCTCCTCGATCGAGTTGACGTGGATGGGGTCGAAGGGCAGCGCCGCGGTGCCCGTGTCGTCCACCTCGCGGTAGGTCTCGGTGAGGTCGATGTGGTCGAGCCCCTCCCAGTCCAGCAGCACCTCCCCCGTCTCCACGTCGACCTCCTGGATGCGACCACCCCAGACGTAGCCGTCCACGGGCCCACCGATCGGGCTGAGGTCGTAGGGCATGGTCGGGTACGACGTGAGCAGCGCGGTGCCCCGCGACGTCAGCTGGAACTCGTGGATGTCGGCCAGCACCCCGTGTCCGCAGCGCACCTCGGCCACCGGCAGGTAGCGCTCGTCGAGGATGACGCCCTTGCCGTTGCCGGTGCCCTCCTTGATCTCCCCGGTCCAGTAGGTGAGGACGGGGCGACCGCGGTAGGTCTGGACCCGCAGGTCGGTGGCCGCGTTGCCGTCGGGCTCGATCCACACGGGCTGCGCGCGGTCGTCGTACACGACACCACGGAAGACGGGGGTGCGCGGAGTGGTGAAGAGCAGACCGGCCGCCGGGGTCGCCCCCGGCTTCGTCCAGGCCTCCGC
>NZ_JBFUKA010000007.1:0-75464 GCF_056401085.1 Nocardioides sp. P4_G4 | reverse complement strand
CGTCACGGACTACCCCCGAAATCCGACTCACGCCGCCGGCCGGCGATAGGCGAGCAGGCGCGCCTGGTCGTACGGCGACAGCGCGCGACGAGCCTCGACCGTGCTGGTGTCGGTCCACCACGACGGCAGCTCAGTCGTCCATCGTCGAAGTCGTGGCTGGGCCAACACAAGCTGACGCTGGCGTGCCAGGCGGGCCGTGAGCGCAACGCGGTCCGCGAAGTCGGCGCCCATGACCTCGACCAGCTCCAGGCCGGCACGAGCGAACCTCTCCTCCCGGTCCCGGTCGACACGCCGCCGTCCCACGTCGAGGTGTGCGGCGCCGTTGAACTCGACCACGAGGCCCGCGTCCGAGTCCAGCAGGTCAGGCGTTCCGAGGTGTCGTCCGGTCAGGTCGAAGACGGGGACATTGCAGCGAAGCATCGGCAGACCAGCCTGTCCCCAGAGGAGCCGCGTCTCGACCTCCATCGGGGACCAGGCGTTCTCGACCGCCAGGGCCAACGCCTCCCGCGCCTGGATGATGCCCGTCTGCGGGAGGTGCTCGTCCACGAGCTTCCGCAGCTCGACGAGGGACACCAGGTCGTCGTAGGCGGCCATGTCGGCGACCACCACGGCGGCGGCCAGCGAGGCGGCGTACCGCATCTCGAAGAGCACTGCTCGTCCGATCATCGTCACGGGCAGCCCGTCCAGGACGGTCAGCTCGTCCGGTCCGAGCGATTCGGCCGAGACACCGATCCCCCGCTGGGGACGGACGTCCGCACAACCGACGGCGAGCACCACGTCATGCGGCCGACCAGCGGCGTCCGAGCCCGAGAACCACCGTCCGCCCGCCCACCGAAGGGCCGCCCACCCGGTCACCCCACCGAAGGCGGGCAGCACCGCGGCTGCCTCGACGATGCGCTGGTCGACCCGACCGCCGTCGACGCGAACGGGCACGTAGAGGCCGCGCGAGGTACGCCGCCACCCCGGACCGGACGCTGCCGCCTTGGTGGGGCCGGCACGTCCTCGAGGGTCGCGTGGCACGGGCACGACCAGCCCCGGCCGGGTGACCGACAGGCGTGGTCGACGCCGACGCTGCTGCTCGAGCTCCCCCATCCCCTGATGGTGAGCCTCCGCGCCGACATCCCGTGTCGCTCTCACGGACTACCCCAAAAATGGCCCGGGGGGCGAGAACTCCCCCCAGGAGGGCTCAGCCGAAGCGGCCCGAGATGTACGCCTCGGTCGCCTCGTTGTCCGGGTTGGCGAACATCTTCTGCGTGGTGTTGAACTCCACCAGGTGCCCGGGCTGGCCGGCGGCCTTGAGGTTGAAGAAGCCGGTCTCGTCCGAGACGCGCGCGGCCTGCTGCATGTTGTGGGTGACGATCACGATCGTGTACTCGGTCTTGAGCTCGTGGATCAGGTCCTCGATCGCCGAGGTCGAGATCGGGTCGAGGGCCGAGCAGGGCTCGTCCATCAGGAGCACCTGCGGCTCCACGGCGATCGCGCGGGCGATGCACAGCCGCTGCTGCTGGCCCCCCGAGAGACCCATGCCGGGCCGGCCGAGGCGGTCCTTGACCTCGTTCCACAGGTTGGCGCCCTTGAGGGAGCTCTCGACGATGTGGTCGGCCTCCGCCTTCTTCATCTTCTTGGCGTTGAGGCGGTTGCCGGCCAGGACGTTCTCGTAGATCGACATCGTCGGGAACGGGTTGGGGCGCTGGAAGACCATCCCGATCTGGCGGCGTACGGCGACCGGGTCGACGTTGGGTTCGTACAGCGACTGCCCGTCCACTGTCACCGACCCCTCGACGCGGGCGCCGGGGATCACCTCGTGCATGCGGTTCAGCGAGCGCAGGAAGGTCGACTTGCCGCATCCCGAGGGGCCGATGAACGCGGTCACCGACTTCGCCTTGATGGTCATGCTGACTCCCTCGACGGCGAGGAAGTCGGTGTAGTAGATGTCCAGGTCAGAGACGTGGATGCTCTTGGCCATTGAGTGTTCCTAGCTCCTTCAACGCCCGGTCTTGGGGGCGAAGATCTTTCCGATGACGCGCGCCGCGACGTTGAGCAGCAGCACGATGACGACGAGGACGAGGGCGGTGCCCCAGGCGAGGGCGAAGTCTTCCTGGGTGCCCTTCTGGAACTGCGAGTAGATGAACACCGGCAGCGTGGTCATGAACCCGTCGAAGGGGTTCAGGTTCGTGCGGGTGGTGAGGCCGGCGATGAGCAGCAGCGGCGCGGTCTCGCCGATGATGCGGGCCACGGCCAGCGTGACGCCGGTGATGATGCCACCGAGCGCGGTACGCAGCACGATCTTGGTGATCGTGCGCCACTTGGGCGTCCCGAGGGCGTACGCCGCCTCGCGCAGGTCGTCGGGAACCAGCCGCAGCATCTCCTCCGTCGAGCGCACCACGATGGGGATCATCAGCAGGGACAGCGCGACCGCCCCACCGATGCCGGACCGGTAGCCGGCCCCGAAGAAGGCGGTGAACATCGAGAAGGCGAAGAGCCCAGCCACGATGGACGGGATGCCGGTCATCACGTCCACCAGGAAGGTGATGCCGCGCGCGAGCCGGTTGCCCTTGCCGTACTCGACGAGGTAGATCGCGGCGAAGATCCCGATCGGCACGGAGATGATCGCGGCGCACAGCGTGATCACGAGCGTGCCCATGATCGCGTGGTAGATGCCGACGGGCTGGTCCAGGCTGGTGCGGAACGCCGAGTAGGTCAGGAACGTGCTGTTGATCGCGGGCAGGCCCTTGGAGATGACCGTCCACAGCAGCGACACCAGCGGCACCAGGGCGATCCCGAACGCCGTCCAGACCAGCGAGGTGACGAGTCGGTCGACCGCGGCGCGCCTCGTCTCCACCGCAGCCGCCCACAACGTCAGGCCGACGATGTAGAAGAGCACGGACATGATCACCCATGGCACCAGTCCCCAGCCGAGCAGCAGCGGGAACAGCCCCGCAGCGGCGATCGCCACGACCGCCGCCAGTCCGGGCGCCCACCGGGGAAGACGGCCGTGCGTGAGCGGCACGTCCGAGGTGGACGGTGGCCGGGTCAGCGTCGTGCTCATCGGTTCATCTTCCTCTCGTTGCGCGCCACGACCCATCGGGCGGCGAAGTTGACCAGGAAGGTCACCAGGAAGAGCACCAGGCCGGTGGCGATCAGCACGTGCAGCTTGCCGGGGGTGTTCTCCTTGTACTGCGAGGCGATGTTGGCGGCGATGCTCGTCGGGTTGGAGCTGGCGATCAGGTTGAAGCTGATGCCGCCGCCCCCGGAGAGCACCATGGCCACGGCCATGGTCTCGCCCAGCGCGCGCCCCAGCCCCAGCATCACGGCCGAGACCATGCCCGAGCGGGCGTAGGGGAAGACGGCCAGCCGGATCATCTCCCAGCGGGTCGCCCCCAGCGCCAGCGCCGCCTCCTCGTGGAGGACGGGGGTCTGGGTGAACACCTCGCGCGAGATCGCGGTGATGATCGGCAGCACCATGATCGCCAGCACGATCCCGGCGGTCAGGATCGTGGTGCCGACCGGGTTGACCGGCCCCTTGAAGAACGGCGTCCACCCGAGGTGCTCGTACAGCCAGTCGTAGATCGGCACCATGCGGGGGGCGAAGAAGTTGATGCCCCAGAGGCCGAAGACGACCGACGGCACCGCGGCCAGCAGGTCGATCGCGTAGGCGACCGGACCCGCGATCCACGGTGGCGCGTAGTGGCTGACCACCAGGGCGATGCCGAAGGCGAGCGGTACGGCGATGAGCAGGGCGATCACTGACGTCAGCACGGTGCCGAAGAGCAGGTTGTCGACGTAGCCCAGGAAGTTGTCGGACGGGGAGTAGAAGCGCGCGTCCTGCGCCAGACCGGGGATGCCCTCGATGGCCAGGAAGACGAAGACGCCCGCCAGGGCCGCCATGATCGTGAGACCGGCAAGACGCGAGATGCCCGAGAAGACCCGGTCGCCGGTCTGGGTGGGGGCGGCGTTCCGGGGTGGGGAGGTCGCGGGGGTGGAAGTCACAGGTTCCTCGCTAGTCAGGTCTTGGGTGCACGTGTGCGGCGGACCGGCGATCGGCCCGCCGCACGCGTTGCGGTAGGTGGCTCACACCACCCCGACGTTACTCAGCGGCGATCGCCTCGACGATGCCCTGGGCGCGCGAGGCGGACTCGGAGTCCAGCGGCGCCGACCCGGCGTTCTCCGAGGCGGCCTGCTGGCCCTCGTCGGACACGACGTAGGTGAGGAAGCCCTTCACCAGGTCCGCCTCGTCGGCCGACGGGTAGGTCTGGCAGGCGACCAGGTAGGACAGCAGGATCACCGGGTACGAGCCGGCCTCCTCGGTGGTGCGGTCGACGTCGACGGCCATGTCCACGTCGGGACGACCCTCGACGGCGGGCGAGACGCCGATGACCTTGGCGGCCGCCTCGGCGGACGGAGCGACGTACTCGTCGCCGACCTTCACGCTGACGACCGCGAGGTCGCCGACCTGGCTCTCGTCGGCGTAGCCGATGGTGCCGTTGCCGTTGGTGACGGCGGCCACGACGCCGGAGGTGCCCTCGGCGGCCACCCCACCCTTGACCGGGAACGCGTCCTCGGCCTCGTAGGACCAGGACTTGCTGGCCTTGCCGAGGTAGTCGGTGAAGTTCTTCGTGGTGCCCGAGTCGTCCTGGCGGTGCACGGTGGTGATGTCCGTGTCGGGCAGGTCGGCGTCGGGGTTCTGGTCGGCGATCGCCGGGTCGTTCCACGTCGTGATCTTCTGGTCGAAGATCTGCGCGATCGTGTCGGCGTCGAGGTTGAGGGAGTCGACGCCCTCGAGGTTGAACATCACCGCGATCGGCGAGACGTAGGCCGGGACCTCGATGATGTCGGAGCCGCAGCGCTCGTTGGCGGCGCTGAGCTCGCCCTCGTCGTCGCTGAAGTAGGAGTCGGTGCCGGCGAAGAGCGTGCCACCCTCGATGAACTGGGTGCGGCCGTCGCCGGATCCCACCGGGTTGTAGTTGAGGGTGACGTCGGGGTTGAGGCCCTGGAACCCGGTGGACCAGGCCTCCATGGCCTTCTCCTGGGCCGAGGAGCCGGCGCCGTTGAGCTCGCCGGACAGGGAGCCGGCATCGGTGCTCGAGCCCGCGTCCGAACCGGACGTGGTGTCGGTGGACTCGTTGCTCGCACCGCACGCCGTCAGGGAGATGCTGAGGGCGAGGGCGGCGGCACCCGGGACGAGCGCCGCGCGGAAGGAAGTGCGGTTCACTTCGGAACTCCTGAGAGGTCTGTGGAGGTGCTGACGAGCCGCACGCTAGGCAGCACAAGTGACCGCGCACGGCGGCGCCGGTGAACGAGCGGTGAACTCGACCGGACCGGCTGGCGTCGCACAGTCGGGGACGAGATGGCGGTCACATGAACTCGGCCGGGACCCCTTGACGGGGAGTCCCCTCCGGGAGGAGGAAGAAGGGCTACGGCAGGTGGCGCTCGGTGGCCACGATCCGGCCCTTGCGGTGGTGCACGACGAGCATCTCCCCGGTCTCCAGCCGCACGCCGTCGCGCACGCCCACCGCGGCCAGCACCAGGGGCAGCACCGGCCGGTGCGTGCACACCACCGCTCCCGCGTGCCGCGCCATGAGATCGGCCACGAGGCCGACCACCGCGTCCACGCTCGCGTCCTCCTCGCTGAGCCCGTCGTGGGGCACCAGCGGCCAGCCCGTCGCGTCGGAGTACGGCGCGACGGTGTCGACGCAACGCCTGCTCGAGGACGAGTGGACGGCCGTCGCGTCGAAGCCGGCCAGCACCGGGACCAGGCGCTCGGCCTGGGCGCCGCCACGCACCAGGAGGGGACGACGGCGGTCGTCACCGCGCCAGGCCTTGCGGGAGCGGGCCTGGCCATGGCGCAGCACCACCAGGGCCCGGGTCTTGCGTCGCAGCGCGCGCGCCTCGTCCAGGGTCGCGCGGTCCCGCACGTGGGTGAGCACCTCGCGGGCCTTGTCCCACGGCACCCACGCGACCTCGTCGATCTCCTCGTTCACCTCGTAGCGACTCACGTCGTCGTCCCCGACCACCCGGGCCGTCCAGTAGGACACGGCCTTGGTGCGACCGTTGGTGAGCAGGTAGCGCTGACCGGACAGCGGCGGTCCGAGGCGCACGGCGAGCCCGGTCTCCTCGGCGACCTCACGGACGGCCGCAGCGACCTCGTGCTCGCCGGGGTCGAGCTTGCCCTTGGGGAAGGACCAGTCGTCGTACCTCGGGCGATGGATGAGCAGCACGTCCCCGCCCTTGCGGGTCACCACCGCTCCTGCAGCACGCACATCACCGGCCGGCATGGACGCTAGTGTCACACCATTCGCCGTCCGTCGAGGAGCCTGCCCATGCGTCGCCGTCTCGCGCTGGGTCCGGCGACGCTCGCGGCCCTCGCCCTGGCCCTCGTCCTGGTCGTCGGGGCGGTCGTGGCAGGGGTGGTGTGGTGGCGCGGCGGCGACGAGACGCGACTCGCCCGGGCCGTGCACCTGGCCCCTGCCGGCACCGAGCGGCTCTCGTGGACCGACTGGAGCGCCGTACGCCGGGAGGTCGGCACCGACCTGGGCGACACCCCGGACGGCGAGGCGGTGACGGCCTTCCTGGACACGGCGTTCGCCTCCGACCTGACCTCGACCTCGGCGCTCGTCGGCTCGAGCCGCACGATGCAGGATGCGTTCGGCTTCTCCCCCGGCACGCTGGACTGGGAGCTGTTCGCCCAGTCCCCCGACGGCGCGGTCGACATCCTCGGGATGCCGGACGAGGAGTCGGTCGAGGCGCTGGCCGAGCGGCTGCGCCGGCTCGGCTTCGAGGAGCCCGAGGACGACGACGGGGTGTGGGGCGGCGGGCAGGACCTCCTCCCCCGGATCGGACCGGACCTCACCCCCGAGCTCCAGTACGTCGCCCTGCTGGCCGACGAGGGCGTCGTGCTGACCTCGGACCAGGTCGCCCCCCTCGAGGCGGCCGTGGAGGCGGCCAGGGGGGACGCGGACACCCTCGAGGAGCTCGACGACGTTGTCGGGGCCAGCGGCGCCCCGGTGGCCGCCAGCCTCTTCTCCGGGGGCTACGCGTGCCGGCACCTCGCGATGGCGTCCGCCGACGCGGACGACCAGGAGGTCGCCGACACCCTGCTCGAGCAGGCGGGCGAGGTGCACCCGATGACCGGGTTCGCGATGGGGCTGCGCGCGGGCGGCGACCTCCGGGTGGCGATGTCGTTCGAGGACGACGACGTGGCCCGCGCCGACGCGCAGGCACGAGCGACCCTGGCCGGCGGACCCGCCCCGGGTCAGGGCGGCGACTTCGCCGACCGCTTCACCCTGGACGAGGCGGCGTCCTCGGGACGCGTGGTGACCCTCGACCTCACCCCGGTGCAGGGGCAGTACGTGCTCTCCGACCTCACCAGCGGTCCGGTGCTCTTCGCGACCTGCTGAGCGGGTGGGAGGGGTCAGTCCTGGGCGGGTCGCTGCCCCGGAGGACGGCGCGGCGTGACGCCCAGGAGACGGTCGATCTCCTCCTGGGACAGGTGCTCCTCGGCCTCGCTGGCGGCGATGATGAGCGTGGTGGTCAGCTCCACCTCGCCGAGGAGGTCGTCGTCCTCGAGGCTCACGTCGAACTGGTCAGGCACGACAACCTCCAGCTCTGGACAGGGACGGACTACGAAGGTCGACCGTGCCCCCGCGGCCGGACGCTCAAACTGATTCAATCGTAAAAAGTACCCGGGTGGCGCGCAATGGCCCAAACGGGCAACGAGGCCCTACCCGAACGGGTAGGGCCTCGCTGTCAGAAGTCCGGAACAGGTGCTGTGCCGGTGCTTCGAGGTGTCGTCAGACGGCGCGAACGTTCTCGGCCTGCGGGCCCTTGGGGCCCTGGGTGACGTCGAACTCGACCTTCTGGTTCTCGTCGAGGGACTTGTAGCCCTGCGACTGGATCGCCGAGTAGTGCACGAAGACGTCGTCGCCGCCGTCCTCCTGCGCGATGAAGCCGAAACCCTTCTCGGCGTTGAACCACTTCACGGTGCCTTGAGCCATTGCTCTGTTACTCCTGTTATCGGGCGAAAGATCGTCACTTCAACGATCCCGCAATAGATGCGGTGACACGTCGCTCCGACTCGCGGGACTGGCAGGCCCGAAGCTGAAACGCCGTTGGATCACAAACTCCGCGGGCGTCTACCTGCTGGAACTTGCACCTGTTGCATGGAAGACACTACCAAGGAAGCGGCAGAAGGAAACCTCCGAGGGCAGGGTGAAATCACGCACGTGGGTGAACTCTGCGCACCGCGACGGCTACGACGAGGTGACGGCACCCCTCCCAGGGTGTGTCCGGTAGGCCATGTCGGGCTCGAACCGACGACCCACGGATTAAAAGTCCGGTGCTCTACCAACTGAGCTAATGGCCCACGCGCAGCCTAGCGAGGCCACCGGACGACACAGGCCCCGGCGTCCTCGCCGGGGCCTGCGGCATGTCGTACGACGCGCGTCAGCGCTGCTCTGCGGGCACTCCGCGGGCCCCGGAGTCGGTCAGCCGGGCCTCCTCGAGCGCCATCGCCTCGAGCTCCTCGCGTCGCGTCGTCTCCATCATCTGGCGGGCGGCGTCGTAGGCCCCCGGCTCGGAGACGAGGTCGGTGGCGCCGCGTCGCAGTCGGGCGAGCGCGGCCCGGGCGAAGATCTGCTGCTCGGTGGTGGTCCGCTCGGAGCGGCCGCGTCCGAGGAACGAGATGGCCCAGTGCAGCAGCGCCGTCACGCGGCTCTTGAAGCCCGTGATGTAGACGAGGTGCACCCCGAGCCACATCAGCCAGGCGACGACGCCGGTGAGCCGGAGCTTGCCGACCATGGCGACCGCGCGGAAGCGGCTGATGATCGCCATGGAGCCCTTGTCGAAGTACTTGAAGGGTCCCTGCGGGGCGTGGCCCGCGAGACGGCCCTCGATCTCCTTGGCGGCGTACTTGGCGCCCTGGATCGCGACCTGGGCGACACCCGGCAGGTTGTCGAGGGCGATCATGTCGCCGACGACGAAGACCTCGGGGTGACCGGGCAGCGTGAGGTCCGGGTTGACGCCGATGCGGCCGGCGCGGTCGAGCGGCGCGCCGCTCTGCTCGGCCAGGGTCCGGCCGAGGGGGCTGGCCTGGACACCGGCGGCCCAGATCTTGGTGACCGTCTTGATGCGCTCGACGCGGCCGTCCTTGAACTTCATCTCGATGCCGCGCTCGTCGACGTCGGTCACCATGGCGCCGAGGATCACCTCGACCCCGAGCTTCTCGAGCTCGGCCTTGGCCTTCTCGCCGAGCTTCTGGCCGAACGGCGGGAGCACCTGGGGGGCGGCGTCCAGCAGGATCACGCGCGCCTCACGGGTGTTGATCGCACGGAAGTCGCGCTTGAGGGTGCGGTGGGCGAGCTCGGCGATCTGGCCGGCCATCTCCACGCCGGTGGGGCCGGCGCCGACGACCACGAAGGTCAGCAGGTGGTCGATGTCGTCGCCGCGGTTGGCCCCGAGCTCGGCCATCTCGAAGGCACCGAAGATGCGCCCACGCAGCTCGAGGGCGTCGTCGATGCTCTTCATGCCGGGCGCGTACTCGGAGAAGTGGTCGTTGCCGAAGTAGGACTGCGCCGCGCCGGCGGCCACGATCAGCGAGTCGTACTCGGAGACGGTCTCGCGACCCAGCACGTGGCTGGTCACGGTCCGGGCCGTCAGGTCGACGTCGGTGACCTCACCGAGCAGGACCTGGGCGTTCGTCTGGCCGCTGAGGACCTCGCGGGTCGGGGGCGCGATCTCGCCCTCGGACAGGATGCCGGTCGCCACCTGGTAGAGCAGCGGCTGGAAGAGGTGATGGGTCGTCTTGGCGATCACGGTGACGTCCACCGGAGCCTTGCGCAGTGCCTTGGTGCCGAACAGACCACCGAAGCCGGAGCCGATCACGACCACCTTGTGGGCGGCGGTCTGCTGGGCCTGGGAATCCGACATGTCATTCCTCCTGGAGCCGTGAGCGGCGCTGGACGACGTCACCCTCCTTGACATTGTCCCGCCTCCGGCTGCCGAGGCCCAAATGTCGGTCCGGTTCCGTGCGTCACATCTGGTCAAGTCGTGCGTCTCAGGTAAGACTCAGGCAGACCACCACACCTGTTCGACACCGATGCCGGTACCAACTCGGCATCACGACTGAAAGCAAAACCTTTTCTCGGGGGCGTGTTTGCTCGGTGGCAGGCCTGGGTACGTACGCCCCGCTGGACTACCCACATCCTCCCCCGGTGAGTGACCTAGTGCCCCTGACGAAGCAAGCCCTCCCGCTGTCGGCGTCCCCGCGCGCCGTCGCGGACGCGCGCCGCTGGGTCCGGGACATCTGCATCGAGCTCGGGCGCGAGGACCTCATCGAGTGTGCCGAGCTCGGCGTCTCCGAGCTCACCACCAACGCCGTCCTGCACGGCGCCGAGCCGATCGCCGTACGGGTCCGTGGGACGGCCAGCCACCCGCGCATCGAGGTCAGCGACGGGTCGTCGCAGCCGCCCACCCCGCCCGGGATCTCCCCGGACGCGGAGGAGTTCCTGACGACCTTCGGCCGTGGGCTCTCGATCGTGGCGATGAGCTCGGTGGCCTGGGGGGCCTCCATCGAGTCCGACGGCAAGGTGGTGTGGTTCGAGCCGGCCGCGGAGGTGCGCGAGGACGGTGGCGCCGAGGCGGTCATCGACAGCACCGTGGTGGACGAGGCTCCTCCCGTGAGCGACGACGCCCGCGAGGTCAAGCTCCTCGGCGTCGACCTGCGGCTCTACTCGTCGCTGTCACGCCAGTACTACGAGCTGCGGCGTGAGCTGCGCCTGCTAGCGGTCGCCCACCAGGACCACTACCCGCTCGCCGCCGACCTGTCGGCCATGTTCACCAGCTTCGAGCGGCAGATCCCTGGCGACTTCCAACGGGCCGTCCGCGCGGCGCGCCGGACCGGGGCCCGCGCCGTCGACGTGTCGCTGCGGATGGAGCCGGAGGCCTCCGCGATCGTCTCCACGATGATGGAGATGTTCGACCTGGCCGACGCCTTCTGCAAGGCCGAGCGGCTGCTCTCGCTGCAGCGGACCCCCGACCAGCGGACCTTCCACCTCTGGTACCTCGGCGAGATGGTGCGCCAGCTCGCCGGCGAGGCGCCGCGGTCCTGGCACTCCGACGGCGGCGGGTCCGGGCTCATCGACGCCCAGCACGTCTCGTGACGAGGGACCCCCTCCGCCCGCGCGACCTCGCCCTGGTGTCGCTCGGTGGCGCGCTCGGCGCGGTGCTCCGCTGGGCGGTCGGCGAGGCCGCTCCCGCGCCCGACGGCGTGCCGTGGACGACGGCCGCGATCAACGTCGTCGGGTGCCTGGTGCTCGCCGCCCTGCCCGTCGTGGGGGCGGTACGCCGCTCACCCACGCTGGCACGGTTCCTGGGCCCGGGCCTGTTCGGAGGCTTCACCACGGTCTCCGCGATGTCCATCGAGACGGTCGCGCTGGCCGACACCGACCGTGCCGGACTGGCCCTCGCCTATGCCGCGGGCACGCTCGCCGCGTGCCTGGTGGCGGCGACGGCCGGACGGGCGCTGGTCCACCGGCGTACGGAAGCCACGCGGTGACCGCACTGCTGGTCGCCCTCGGCGCCGCCGTGGGTGCCCCCCTGCGCTACGCCGTCGCGCAGACACTCGACCAGCGGTGGCCGGCCGGGACCCTGCTCGTCAACGTCCTGGGCTCGGCGCTGGCCGGCGTCTTCGCCGGGCTCGCGCTGTCGCACGGCGCCTGGGCGGTCCTCGTCACCGGGTTCTGCGGGGGCTTCACGACCTACTCCTCGTGCGCCGTCCAGTCGGTCGACCTCGGTCGTCGTGGCATCGCGTACGCCGCCCTGACCATCGCGCTCGCGGTGGGCGCCGCCAGCGTCGGGTTCGTCCTGGCGCGCTGAGGCCGTCAGCCCAGTCCGAGGGCGTGCAGCCGCGCCTCACCGATGCCGAAGTGGTGGGCGATCTCGTGCACGACGGTGATGCGCACCTCGTCGCGCAGCTCGTCGAGCGACTCGCACATCTCGACGAGGGGACGGCGGAACACCAGGATCCGGTCGGGCAGCATGCCGCTGTGGTTGGCCGCGCGCTCGGTGAGCGCGACCCCCTCGTAGATGCCGAGCAGGTGCGGGTCCTCCGCGGGGGCGTCGTCCTCGACCTGGAGCACCACGTTGCTGACGAGCCCGGCGATCTCGTCGGGCAGGTCGTCGAGGGCCGACTCGACGAGCCGGTCGAAGTCGTCGGGCTCGATCTCCACGGGCATGGGACCAGCCTAGGTGGGGTGCGGGTGGCCACCCGTGCAAAAAGGCCGGCCCGGAGCGTGTGCTCCGGACCGGCCTGGTGGCGACCCCGACGGGACTCGAACCCGCGGCCTCCGCCGTGACAGGGCGGCGCGCTAACCAACTGCGCTACGGGGCCAGGTTGAACTCGTGCTGCATCGAACTGGTGCTAGGTGCTCCGCGAGGCGAAGCGTCGGAACTCTAACCCATCGACTTCGCGGGCTCCCAATCGAGGGTGATCGCCCCCGCGGGACGCGCCGGTGGGCCGTCCTGCCCACCCGGGCAGGACCATGTGCCCTACCGCGCCGCGTCGAGCCGATGGAACCATCGAGGCCCCGCGCGGTGGTGTCGTCCACCGCGGCGACTGGCGGATGGGCGGCGTCGCATGGCAGAGCCGGCGGACCTCGGGACTCCTGTGGCGGAAGCGCCGCTGGACCAGCGGCTGGCGCTGCTGCTGTCGATGGCGATGTTCGTGCTCGTCGTCGACACCTCGATCATGAACGTCTCGATCTCGGCGGTCGTCGAGGACCTGGGCACGACCGTGAGCGGCGTCCAGTCCGCCATCGCCCTGGAGGCGCTGGTCTCGGCCGCGTTCATCCTCATCGGCAGCAAGGTGGGAGACCTGATCGGCCGCAAGCGCGCCTACGTGCTGGGTCTGTGCGGGTACGCCATCGGGGCGACGGCGATGACGTTGACCCAGAGCCTCACCTCGGTCGTCATCTTCTGGGCCGTCATCGGAGGCATCGGCGCCTCGTTGCTCCTGCCCGCCATGCAGTCGCTCATCCACGGCAACTTCCAGGGAACGGCGCAGAAGAAGGTCTACGCGATGGTGGGCGCCGCCGCAGCCGTCGCCGCCGCCGTCGGACCGCTCCTCGGTGGCTTCATCACCACCTTCTTGTCGTGGCGGGTCGCGTTCGCCCTCGAGGTGGTGGTCATCGCGGTCGTGCTGTCCGGGATCGGGCGCGTCCAGGACGTGCCCTACACGGGTCCCCGGGCCGTCGACGTCGTGGGCTCGATCCTGTCCGCCGTCGGCATGGGCGGCCTGGTGCTCGGCATCCTGGTGTGGCAGGAGGGCGGCGAGTCCGTCGGCGTACTCCTCCTGCTCGGAGCCTCCGCGCTCGCTGCACTCGTCTTCTGGCTGCGTCGCCGCAAGCGTGAGGGCAGGGCGACGCTGCTCGATCCCGACCTGTTCCGCTCCGCGCTCTTCAGGTACGGCGTCACCGGTCAGCTGCTCCAGCAGATCGCGCTCGGCGGCACCATGATCGTGCTGCCGATCTACCTCCAGATGGTGCTGGAGTACGACGCCATGAAGGCGGGCCTGACCCTGGCGCCGTTGTCGCTGACCATGTTCGGCGTCGCGCTCATGGCCGGCCGGAGGGCCGGCAGACGGCGTCCGGCCGTCGTCATCCGTGCGGGCTTCCTCCTGCTGACGGCCGGGCTGGTGGTGCTGCTGCCCGTCGTCCCCCGAGCCACCTCCGGCTGGTACCTCGTGATCCCTCTCGTGATCACGGGCAGCGGTCTGGGCCTGCTGGTCTCCCAGCTCAACAACTACACGCTGTCGCCGATCTCGGAGGAGCGCGTCAGCGAGGCCGCCGGCGTCAACTCGGCCGCCGGCTCGTTCGGGTTGTCCTTCGGCCTCGCGTTCGCGGGCGCCATCATGCTGGCCGCCCTGTCGGTCTCCTTCACCCAGATGTCGCAGGACAGCTCCGTGCTCAGCGCCTCCGAGCAGGACCAGGTCGCCACCGCGCTGGAGGACGACGCGGAGCTGATGACCAACACCAAGCTGGCGGAGCAGCTGGCCGGGCAACCGGCCGACGTCCAGGCCGAGATCGTCCGGATCAACACCGACGCACGGCCCCTGGCCCTGCAGGTCGCGCTACTGATCCCGATCCTCGCCGGGCTCGGCGGCATCGCGAACTCGTTCGGCATGAAGCGACAGCCGGACCCGACGTCCAGCTCGGCCGCCGGTGCGGCCCTGGGATAGGCCGTGGCCTCCGTGCGCTGCTGCACCCCCAACGGGATTCGAACCCGTGCTACCGCCGTGAAAGGGCGGGGTCCTGGGCCGCTAGACGATGGGGGCCCGCCTCCGCTGGAACGCGGCGGAACCGCGTGGCCGGAAGCGTCGTACAGCATAGGGCGCGGCCTGAGGGCCACCCAATCCGACGAGCCGAGGTGATCGGTTCGTGGACATCAGGGAACTCGGGAGATTCCGGCACCTCATCACCGCTAGCCTCTGGGCGTGAGCACCGAGGAGACCCCCCTGCGATTCCTCGTGGTGGACGACACCGAAGACATACGCGACCTGATGTCGCGGATGGTGGTGCGCCTCGGGCACCTCGCCGACCAAGCCGCCGACGGCGTCGAGGCGGTCGAGGCCCTCGCCCAGAACGCCTACGACATCATGCTCCTGGACCTCACGATGCCCCGGATGAGCGGCGAGGAGGTCGTGCGCTGGTTGCGCGAGCACCCCGACCGCGGGCACGACCTTGACGTGGTCGTCATCAGCGCGTGGGCCGGCGAGCAGCGGGCCGTGCTGCAGGAGCTCGGGGTGACCACGGTGCTCCCGAAGCCCCTGCGCGGACAGCAGCTCCGCGACCTCATCGAGGACAAGAACGCAAGAAGCTCCCGCTGACCCCCCGACGTCGATACGCTGCAGTCCAGGGACAGCCGGGAGGCCTGCCCCTGAACGACGTCGCACCCCCTGGGACGTCGTCCACCTGAGGAGAGGGAGCACCACGATGATGACCAAGATCAAGCAGGCCCGTGAGGCCAGGCGCGTCGCCAACCAGATGAACGCGATGTACGCCTGGCGTCCGAGCGGCCCCGGTCGCTGACCGACCAGCCGCGTGACGGGGCCACCTGCCCCGTCACCCAGATCGAGAGCGCCGAGGCGGCCACGGGCCGCCTCGGCGCTGTCCTTGCCGCCCCCGCGTCATCGGGACTGACGGCCCTCGGCCCGCACGGTCCGTGGCTGGCCACCTCCCCCGACCAGTCGAAGCGCGTCCTCATGGACTCGGCCACCTTCGACTTCCCCACGAGCGTCACCCGCAGCACCGACCTCTCGGCCAGCGCCGCGGACACCCGCACCGGTCACCACGTCTTCGCCGCCCTGTCGTCCGAGGAGGTCGAGCGCGGGCGCGCCGCCTTCGCGACGGAGTGGGAGCGGGCGCTGCGCACGCTACCGGCCTCCGGGTCGACCGGCGGTGACACCACGACGTTCGAGGCGATGGACCTGCTCCGCCGACCGATGGCGCGGGCCACGTGCGCCGCGGTCCTCGCCGGCCTTGCCGAGCCCGAGCGCGACCGGGTCGCCGACGAGGTGCTCGCCTGGATCGACGCTCTGGCGCCGGTCATCGCCAGCCCGCGGGCCCCACGCCGCTGGAGCCGCGTGCGACGCGCCGAGCACCGCGCCCGGATCGCGCTCGAGCAGTCCCTCGCAGAGGTGCTGGACGGCTGCGGCATCACCGACACCCCACCGGTGGTGGCCACGGTGCTGGCCGCGGGCATCCAGGTGCCGATCGCCGCCGGCGCCTGGCTCCTCGTCCACCTCGCGGGTCATCCCGACACCGACATCGACCCGGAGCACGCGGTGTGGGAGACCCTGCGGCTCACCCCGCCGACGTGGGTGACCGCCCGGATGACCACCACTCCGGTCGAGGTCGCGGGACAACAGCTCCCCGGCGGCGCCGTGGTCCTCGTGAGCCCGCTGCTCCTCGGCCGCTCCCCGGACCTGGCGCCCGAGACCCCGGCGGACCTCACCCGCTTCTGCCCCGAGCGGTGGCGGCGCGACGACGTGCGCCCGGGCGCCTGGCTGCCGTTCGGGGCCGGCGCCCACGCCTGTCCCGGCCGCGCCCTGGGCCTCGCCCTGCTGCGCGACCTGGCGTCGTGGGCGGGGCGGCATCACGTGACGTTGACCTCGTCCGTCACAATCGACCAGAGCCGGGGAATCCTCCCGTCGCCCGCACGCATCACGATTCACCCGTCGGAGGAGGTCGAGCGATGACATCCTCTGAAGCGCTGCAGGTGGTGCCGCCGGACGCTCCCGTGTCGACCATGGCCACCCACCTGGTCCACAAGGTCCTGGACACGACGACGTCCCTGGACAGCGCCTACCGGCTCATCGCTGAACACCTGCACACGTCGGCGCGTGTCGAGTCCGTCACTGCGGCATTGACGACCTTCGCTCCCGAGGACGAGACGAACTGGGTGCACCTCGGCCAACGAGCATGGCTCATCGAGTGGCTGAGCCCTGACGCCGCGTGCTCAGTCGTCCCGCCGCCCGACGCGGGACCGGAAGCCGCCTTGTCCATGCCGTGGGTCTCGCAGCGGGCGCGATACGGAGTCGTTGTCCTGGTCGACGCCGAGCTCTTGCCCGCCGAGGCCTCCCAGGACCGGCGCGAGCTGGCGTCGTGCGGTATCCGCAGCATGGTGGTTGGCGTCCAAGTAGCCGACGGTGTCATGTACGGAAGCCTCGCCATGGGCGGGACAGGACATGGCCGTTGGGACGACACGCACGTTGCGGACTTCCGCCTGCTGAACGCTGCCCTCACCTCACGCATCGCCCTCGAGCAGGCCCGCCGCTCCCTCGCGGACGCGGTGGCGGCGGGGGCCCAGACCCGTGAGGCGCAGCAGCACTTCTTCGCCTCGATCGGCCACGAGCTGCGCACTCCTCTCACCGCGATCGTCGGCTACACCGAGATGCTCGTCGACGAGGCCGAGCAGCACGAGGCGGACCCGTTCGCCGAGGCCGTGGGTCGTGACGGTGGGGTCATCCTGCGGGCCTGCGAGCAGTTGATGGCCGTCGTCGAGGACCTGCTGACCGCCGGCCGCACGATGGGCACCGAGGAGGCTCGCGAGAGCCTCGAGGTGGCCGCCGCCGTGGAGGACGTCCTGCACTGGCACCGCGCCACGGCCCGCGCCTCCGACGTGAGCCTCCGCTGCTCGATCCCGCCCGGCGAGACCGTGTGGGCCCACGCGGCCGGCTTCCGGCAGGTGCTGTCCAACCTGATCGGCAACGCAGTGGTGCACAACCCGGGCGGCTCGGTCGAGGTCTCGACCCGGGCCCTGCGCGGGGAGTCCGGCGAGCCCCGGCTGCGTGTCATCGTTCGGGACACAGGCGCCGGCCTGACGCCCGATGAGCTGCGCAACGTGTTCGACCCGTTCGTCCGGTTCGCCCGTCCGGGCGTGAAGGGCACGGGTCTCGGCCTCTCGCTGTCCCGCTCCCTCGCCGAGCGCGACGGCGGCACGGTGGACGCCCAGTCCACCCCCGGGCATGGCTCGGCGTTCTGGATCGAGCTGCCCGTCACCGACGGCCGCGTCGCCTGACCGTCCACGCGGGTCACGCCGCGGCGTCGTACCGACGACCGGCCGATTCCTCGCAGCCAGCGCGCTCATGTAGCATTCCACGCGCTTGGCCAGGTAGCTCAGTTGGTACGAGCGACCGACTGAAAATCGGTAGGTCGGCGGTTCGACCCCGCCCCTGGCCACACGCACGCGAAGCGCCCGGTCACGTCCCGACCGGGCGCTTTGCTGTGTCCGGTCGGGCCGAGCGTCAGCAGACCTCGCTGCGCCGCTCGAGCAGCACCGTGTCGCGCCACTCGCCGTCGAGACGGGCGATGCGCGTGCGCACCGCGAGGGTGCGGTATCCGGCGGAGCGGTGCAGGGCCAGGCTGGGGCGGTTCTCCGGGAAGATCGACGTCTGGAGGGTCCACATCCCGGCGGCGTCCGCGCCGTTGACCTGGGCATGGAGCAGTGCCTTGCCGACACCTCGACCGCGGGCGGACGCCGCGACGTACACCGAGCTCTCCCCCACCCCGGAGTAGCACTCGCGCGCGGAGACCGGGCTCACCGCGGTCCAGCCCACCACCTCGCCGTCGACCTCGGCGACCCACGCCAGCCCGGGCAGCCACCTCGCCGCCATCTCGGGAGCAGTGGGCACCGTGGTCTCGAACGTCGCGTTGCGCGTGGCCAGGCCCTCCGCGTAGATCGCCAGGACGGCCGTCATGTCGGCCTCCGTCGCCGGCCGCACACCGACGTCGACCGGCAGGTCGTCGGGACAGCAGGGTGGGGACGCGAGCGTGCCCATGACCACGTCGGCGGCGTGCGGCAGGCCCGTGCAACAGGCCGCGTTGATGGACACCATGCTCGAGGTCCCCACCTTGTCGACCACCACGAAGCCCACCCTGCGCAGCAGCTGGCAGTGGTGCGAGCACGTGCTCTGGCTGATGCCCAGGACCTCGGCCAGGTCGCCGATGCGCAGGGCTCCCGAGGGCGACGTGGACAGCGTGTGCAGGAGACGCACCCGCGTCGGGTCGGCCAGGACGGCGAACCACTCCGCGTATCCCTCGGCATCGGCCCTGGTGAGGCCTGCGGTCGTGCGACCCGGGTCGGTGGATGTCGACGTCATGTCGGCAGATTACCTTGCCTTGATCGATTGTCATCGATACAGTCCATTCATCGACGCACGTCGATCTAATGTCTGGGAGGACCTCATGCCACACCCCGTCGTCATCATCGGCGCCGGCCCCATCGGGCTGGCGGCCGCCGCGCACGCGGTGGAGCGCGGCCTCGACGTCGTCGTCCTCGAGGCCGGCTCCGAGGCCGGGTCGGCCGTGGGGCAGTGGGCGCACGTGCGCCTGTTCTCCTCCTGGGCCGAGCTCGTCGATCCCGCCGCCCGCCGACTCCTCGACGCCGCAGGCACCTGGACGGCGCCGGACGACGTCGCCTACCCCACGGGCGGCGAGTGGCGCGAGCACTACCTCCGCCCGCTGGCCGAGCTCCTCGACGCGTCGCCGCTCGCCCGTGTCCAGTACGACGCCCGCGTCACCGGCGTCGGGCGCGCGGGCCGCGACCTGCTCGTTGACTCCGGTCGCGACGCCGACCCCTTCGCCGTGCACGTGCAGGGCGGCCACGGACAGCAAAGAGTGCTCGCCAGTGCCGTGATCGACGCCTCCGGCACGTGGACCACCCCGAATCCGCTCGGCGCCGACGGCTACCCCGCCCTCGGTGAGCTGGAGCACTCGGCACGCATCACCTACGGGATCCCCGACCTCGCCGACCCCTCCGTGGCCGAGCGGTACGCCGGCATGCACGTCGCTGTCGCCGGGCGTGGGGCGTCCGCGCAGGGTGTGCTCGTCGGGCTGGCGGGCCTGGCCCGTCGCAACGGGGCCACCCGGGTCTCGTGGCTCCTGCGCCGGCCCAGCGTGGGCGACGCCTTCGGGGGTGGGGACAACGACCAGCTCGAGCAGCGCGGCCGCCTCGGGCAGGACGCCCGGGCCGCGGCCAGCGGTGGCGCGGTCACGCAGGTCACCCGCTTCCGCACCGAGGCGGTGGTGGGCCAGCCCGACGGACGCCTGACCCTCCGGTCCGTCGACGGGGGCGAGGTGACCGACGTCGACGAGGTCATCGTCGTCACCGGCTTCCGGCCCGACACGTCCTTCCTGTCCGAGGTGCGGCTCGACCTCGACCCCTCCCTCGGCTCGGCTCGCGCCCTGGCCGACCAGATCCACCCCGACCACCACTCCTGCGGCGACGTGGCCCCGCACGGCTACCGAGAGCTCGCCCAGCCGGAGCCGGGACTCTTCCTCGTCGGCATGAAGTCCTACGGGCGCGCGCCCTCCTTCCTCGCGATGACCGGCTTCGAGCAGGTGCGGTCCGTCGTGGCGGCACTCGCCGGTGACCTCGAGGCCGCCGGACGTGTCGAGCTCGTGCTGCCGGAGACGGGGGTCTGCAACGGCGCGGGCGCCTTCGACGCCGCTGACACGCTCGCGGCGGGCGGCGGGTGCTGCGGAGCTCCCGGCAACGCAGAGCCGGAGCTCCTCACGCTCGGTCGCCCGTCGGGCCAGTGACCCTCCCCGGCACCGCCCCGCCGCGGCCCGACGCCCTCGACGACGTCGGGCTGCGGCGCGTCGTCACGGTGCTCAGCACCGTGCAGATCGTCTCGTGGGGCTGCCTCTACTACGCCTTCGCCGCCCTCCAGTCCTCCATCACGGCCGACACCGGGTGGTCGGGCATGGCGGTCACGGGGGCGTTCTCGGCGTCCCAGCTCGTGGCCGCGGGCGCCGGCATCTGGGTCGGCCGCCACCTCGACGCGTTCGGACCCCGCCGCGTGATGACCGGCGCCTCGCTGCTCGCCGTACCCGGTCTCATCCTGGTTGCCCTTGCTCCCAGCCTGGGCGTCTTCTACGTCGGGTGGCTCGTCACGGGAGCCGCCATGGCCGGCACCCTCTACCCGCCCGCCTTCGCGGCGCTGACCCACTGGGGCGGTGTACGGCGGGTGCGCGCGCTCACCACCCTCACCCTGGTGGCCGGGCTCGCCAGCACGGTCTTCGCACCCCTCGCGGCGACCCTCGACGACCTGCTCGGCTGGCGGGGGGCCTACCTCGTCCTCCTCGCCGCCCTCGTCGTGGTCACCGTGCCGCTGCACTGGTGGGGCCTCGACCACCCCTGGCGGACCTCGGAGCGCGCGGCCCACGCCGGTCGGGCGGCACACGTCGTCCCGACCACGGTCCGGAGCCGGCCGTTCCTGCTGCTCGCCCTCGCCAACGCACTCACCGCAACGGCAGTCTTCGCGGTGGTGATCAACCTCGTCCCGATGCTCGTCGAGCAGGGACTGAGCCGCAACGCCGCGGCCTTCGCGCTCGGCCTCGGCGGGGTGGGCCAGGTCGCCGGTCGGCTGGCCTACGCCCGCTTCGCCGCCCGCACCTCGGTCGCTGCGCGCGGCGTCACCGTGGTGGCGGCGGTCGCCGCGGCCACAGGAGCCCTGGCCCTGGCGCCGGCGCACACCGGGCTGCTGGTGGGGATCGGCATGGTGCTCGGCCTGGCGCGCGGGGTCTACACCCTCGTCCAGGCCACTGCCGTGACCGACCGTTGGGGACCCCGCTCCTACGGCACCCTCAACGGGATCCTGACCGCACCGGCGCTGCTCGCCTCGGCACTGGCGCCGTTCGCCGGGGCCGCGCTCGCGGCGGTCCTCGGGTCGTACGCCGACGCGTTCCTCGTGCTCGCCGGCGTGGCCGGACTGGCCGCCTTGATGATGGTCGGCTCCACACCCCGGAGCGTCACCGGGCCGGAGTTGCCAGCACATATCGACGCCTGTCAACATTGACGCATGTCGATCTCCGTCACCGACGACCTCGTCCCGCCCGGCGCGGACCCGCTGACCCGCTGCGTCCCCCTGGCCCGGGAGCCGATCAGCGCGGAGCAGGCGGCGGGCGTCGTACCGATGCTCAAGGCCGTCGCCGATCCCGCTCGCCTGCGACTGCTGTCGCTGGTGCTGTCGCACGAGGGCGGGGAGGCGTGCGTGTGCGACCTCCTCCCCCACTTCGACCTCTCGCAACCGACGATCAGCCACCACCTCAAGGTGCTGCACGAATCGCGCCTCGTGGACCGCGAGAAGCGCGGCACCTGGGTGTACTACCGGGCACGTCCCGAGGCCATGGCGGCGCTGGCGGGCCTGTTCACCACCGACGCGGCGGGGACGGCGGTCGACGCATGAGCGACACCGTGCACGAACGGCCCGGCGGAGGCGACGACGTCGTCCTGCGGCGACTGTCGGTCCTGGACCGCTTCCTCCCGGTGTGGATCGGCGTGGCGATGGTCCTCGGCCTCCTGCTCGGTCGCGGCGTCCCCGGCCTCGACGACGCACTGGCCGCGGTGGAGGTCGGCTCCGTCTCGCTGCCGATCGCGCTCGGCCTGCTCATCATGATGTACCCCGTCCTGGCCAAGGTGCGGTACGACGAGCTGGGCCACGTCACCGGCGACCGGCGGTTGCTCGCGACCTCGATCCTCCTCAACTGGGTGGTGGGACCGGCGCTGATGTTCGCGCTGGCCTGGCTCCTCCTGCCGGACCTGCCGGAGTACCGCACCGGCCTGATCATCGTCGGGCTCGCCCGGTGCATCGCCATGGTGCTGGTCTGGAACGACCTGGCCTGCGGCGACCGCGAGGCGGCCGCGATCCTGGTCGCCATCAACGCGATCTTCCAGGTCCTGGCCTTCGCGCTGCTCGGCTACTTCTACCTCGACGTGCTGCCCGGCTGGCTCGGCCTCGCGCAGTCCGACCTCGACGTCTCGATGTGGGAGATCGCGAGGTCGGTGCTGGTCTTCCTCGGCATCCCGCTGCTCGCCGGCTTCCTCACCCGCACGCTCGGGGAGCGGGCCCGCGGACGCGAGTGGTACGAGACGACGTTCCTGCCCCGCATCGCTCCCGCGGCGCTCTACGGCCTGCTCTTCACGATCGTGCTGCTCTTCGCCCTCCAGGGCGACACGATCACCAGCGAGCCGCTCGACGTGGCTCGCATCGCGTTGCCACTGCTGGCCTACTTCGTGCTGATGTGGGGTGGCTCCATGGCGCTGACCCGCGCCCTCGGGTTCGGGTACGAGCGGGCGACCGCCGTCTCGTTCACGGCCGCCGGCAACAACTTCGAGCTGGCCATCGCCGTGGCCATCGGCGTGTTCGGCGTCGCGTCCGGCCAGGCCCTGGCCGGGGTCGTCGGCCCCCTCATCGAGGTGCCGGTCCTCGTCGGCCTCGTCTACGTGAGCCTCTGGGCCCGGCGCTTCTTCCCCGACCGCACCGCCACCCCGACCGGAGCTGCCCGATGACCACCGACCCCACCCCCCAGGTCGTCTTCGCCTGCGTCCGCAACGGCGGGCGCTCGGTGATCAGCCGGGTGCTGACCGAGCACTACGCGGGCGGGCGCGTCACGGCACTGTCGGCCGGCACCCAGCCGGGCGAGCACATCCACCCCGAGGTCGCCCGAGCGCTGGACTCGCTCGGCCTCGACACCTCCCGCGAGCGGCCGACGCTCCTGACCCGCGAGACCATCGCCGACAGCACGATGGCGATCACCCTCGGCTGCGGCGAGGAGTGCCCCTACGTCCCCGGCGTGACCTACCGCGACTGGCCGGTGGCCGACCCGGGCGGCCAGGACGACGAGGCGGTCCGCGCGATCATCGGGGACCTCGACGGGCGCGTGCGCGACCTGCTCACCGAGCTCGTCCCGGACCTCGACCTACCGCCCTCGGTGCTCGACGGGCGCTGACGGCCGACAGCACCACGACCGCCCGGGGCTCACCCGAGCCGGTCGCCCAACAGGTCGATGAACTCGTCGGCCATGGCGAGCTGGCGGACCAGCCGGGCCCGGCGCTCGGCGGCGTCGGACAGGACACCGGCGAGGCGACCACGCTCGTCATCGACGGTCGTGGCTGCCGCACCGTCCAGCGCCTCGATGTCCCGCATCACGGCACCCATCTGCTCGAGGGTGAAGCCCAGGGGCTTCATCCGCCGGATGACCAGGATCCGCTCGACGTCGCCCTCGGTGTAGAGGCGGAACCCGCCCTCGGAGCGGCCGGACGGTCGGAGCAGTCCGACCTCCTCCCAGTGCCGCAGGCTGCGCAGCGACAGCTCGGTGCGCGCGGCGACCTCGCCGATGTGCATGGCGGGGGTGGCTTCGCCGCTCACGGTGCCCTCTCTCGGGGCCGACGATGCCAACCCTCACGCAACGTCAGAGTACGGTCGTCGGCAGACTTCCGCCGGCGTCGACGCCGGCGCGCGCCCCCATGATGCGCACCCCCCGCCCGACCAGCCAAACCCCTGCCGCTCGAACGGAGCCCCGTGACCACCACGTCGTACGCCGATGCCCCCACGCTCGAGCCCACCGTGCGCAACGCGCTGCGCTCGCCCCGCCTGCTACGCACCGAGGTCCTCGCGGGACTCGTCGTCGCCCTGGCCCTGATCCCCGAGGCGATCTCGTTCTCGATCATCGCCGGCGTCGACCCGCGGCTCGGCCTCTTCGCGTCGTTCACCATGGCGGTGTCCATCGCCTTCCTCGGCGGCCGGCCGGCGATGATCTCGGCGGCCACCGGCGCGGTGGCCCTGGTGATCGCGCCCGTCGTGCGCGACCACGGCCTCGACTACCTCATCGCCACCGTGATCCTCGCCGGCGTCCTGCAGGTGGCGCTCGGCCTCGCAGGCGTGGCCCGCCTGATGCGGTTCATCCCCCGCTCGGTCATGGTCGGGTTCGTCAACGCCCTGGCGATCCTCATCTTCCTGGCCCAGGTGCCGCACCTGGTCGACGTGCCGTGGCTGGTCTACCCGATGGTCGCCGTCGGCATCGCCGTCATCGTCGCGCTGCCCCGGGTCACCCGGGTCGTCCCGGCCCCCCTGGTCGCCATCGTCGCCCTCACCGGCTTCGTGCTGCTGGCCGGCCTGCACGTGCCTGACGTGGGCGACGAGGGCGCCCTGCCCGACAGCCTCCCGTCGTTGCTCGTGCCCGACGTCCCGTGGACCCTGGAGACGCTGAGGATCATCGCGCCGTACGCGCTGGCGATGGCCGTGGTGGGCCTGCTCGAGTCGCTGCTGACCGCCAAGCTGGTCGACGACATCACCGACACCCGCTCGGACAAGACCCGCGAGGCGTGGGGCCAGGGTGCCGCCAACGTCATCACCGGCTTCTTCGGAGGGATGGGCGGCTGCGCCATGATCGGCCAGACGATGATCAACGTGAAGGTGTCCGGCGCCCGGACCCGGATCTCCACCTTCCTGGCCGGCGTGTTCCTGCTGATCCTCGTCGTCGGCTTCGGGGACGTCGTCGCCCTCATCCCGATGGCTGCGCTGGTCGCCGTGATGATCATGGTCTCCGTCGGCACCTTCGACTGGCACTCGATCCGCCCGGCGACGCTGCGTCGGATGCCGAAGTCGGAGACGACCGTCATGCTCGCCACCGTCGTGGTCACCGTGCTCAGCCACAACCTCGCCATCGGCGTCGTGGTCGGCGTGCTCGTCGCCATGACCCTCTTCGCCCGTCGCGTCGCCCACCTCACCGAGACTCACCGCGAGGTCGTGGCGGGTCCCGACGGCGCCTCGACCGCGGTCTACCGCGTCACCGGCGAGCTGTTCTTCGCCTCCAGCAACGACCTCTACACGCAGTTCGAGTACGCCGACGACCCGGACCGGGTGGTCATCGACCTCTCCGGTTCCCACGTCTGGGACGCCTCGACCGTCGCCTCGCTCGACGCCATCACCACCAAGTACGAGCGCAAGGGCAAGCACGTCGAGATCGTGGGGCTCAACGCCTCCAGCGCCGAGCGGCACGACCGGTTGAGCGGGTCGATGCCCGGGCACTAGCCCGGACCGGGAGGTCGTACGAGCGCGCGGAAGTCTTCACCCGGCGGTCGTTGACAGGTGTGACGGGCGCCACAAGAATCCGAGCGCCGGTGTGGGGCCGGCACCGCCGCCCACCCACACCACCAGGAGAACGATGAAGACCTCTCGTCCCCGCGCGCTCGTGCTGAGCGTGCTCGCCCTGCTCGCCTCCGGCCTCGCCGTCACCGCCACGACCGCCCCGGCCGTGGCCGACGGGCCGGGCACCGGCACCCCCTATGTCGTCACCCTCGGCGACTCCTACATCAGCGGGGAGGCCGGTCGCTGGGCCGGCAGCTCCAACGCGTCGTACTCGCGGGCCGACGCGCTCGGCGGGTCGGCGTACTTCGACAACGCCACCAACACCGGCGAGCAGATCAACCGCTGCCACCRCAGCAAGTCCTCGCAGTCCCAGATCGGCGCGGGGACCCTCGGCGTCAACCTCGCCTGCTCGGGGTCGCGCACCACGACGTTCACCGACTCCAACGGCTACTTCAAACCGGGCCTGGACTTCTACAACAGCGGCGGCCAGCAGGGCCAGGCGTTGATGCTGCAGAGCTTCGCGACGAGCCACAACGTCAAGCTGGTCTCGGTGTCGATCGGCGGCAACGACTTCAACTTCGCCTCCATCGTGCAGACCTGCGTCAGCAACTGGCTGACCTCGCCTTCGTGGGCCAAGAACTACTGCAACGACGACTCGTCGGTCACCGCCAACTTCACCGCCTCCGCGGTCGCCGCCCGACGGGCCGCGATCGCCACCGCGCTGCAGAACGTGCGCACGGCCATGCGCAACGCCGGGTACGCCGACAACGCCTGGACGCTGCTGGTCCAGAACTACCCCTCGCCGCTGCCGAGCTCGTCGTCGTTCCGCTACTCCGAGTCCGGCTACAGCCGGATGAGCACGGGTGGCTGCGGCTTCTGGAACCGTGATGCGGACTGGGCGAACAACACCGCGCTGCCCGCGATCAACGGTGCCGTCCTCGGCGGTGCCACCGACTCCGGGCTCACCAACGTGCGCACCCTCGACCTGTCGTCGGCCTTCAACGGCCGTCGGCTCTGCGAGAACACGGTTGGCCTCTACGAGGAGAAGGGGCTGTCGTCGTGGACGCAGCCCGGGGCCGTGGACCAGACCGAGTGGATCAACCAGATCCGCACCGTCTCGACCTGCTGCGACTCCAGCAACCCGTACTACATCCAGGAGTCGCTGCACCCGAACTACTGGGCGCAGATGGCCACCCGCTCGTGCGTCCGCCAGGCCTGGAACGGCGGCGCCGTGCGCAGCGGCAAGTGCACCATCGCCGGCACCGGGCTCGTCGGTGGCGAGCCGCGCATGTCGCTGAGCTGACGCTCGTCCGACGGGGCGGCACCGGCTGCGACAATCGCCCGGTGCTGCCCCGCCTCGAGATCGTGCGCCGCCTGCGGCCGGTGGACCTGGTCTCCTCGGAGCGGGTGCGCACCGCGTCGGGCGGCAGCCACCCGCTGCCGACCCTGGCGCCGTACGTCGCGGCGACGACGGTCCTCGCCTCCCCCACCTCGAGCGCGCACCTCGCCCTGCACCTCGACGAGACTCGCCTCGGCGTGGCGTACGACGAGTCCACGGTGTCCCTGGTCGTCACCCGCGGCGGCGACACTCGCGAGCACCGGAGCCGGCGGATGGGCACGGCGGAGTCACCGACCGGGCTCGGCCTCACCCTCACCGGGACCCACCTCACGGCGTGGTCGCAGGAGCAGGGCCGGTGGATCGCCCGGGCCCGCAGGGACCTGCGCGACGACCTCGACGTCCGTGTCCTGCACGACGAGGCGGTGCTGGCCGACCTGCGGGTCGAGCTGCCGGCCCTCCCCTCGGTCGCCGGCGGCTTCGGGCAGCTGGGGCTGCGCGACCTGCGGCTGGTCAGCAACGCCGACGGCACGCCGCTCCGCGACGGGGGCGACCTCTGGCTCAGCGCCACCTCGGCCGGGCCCGGCTTCTTCGACAGCGCGCACACCAGCCTGTGGCGACTCTCCCCCGACACCCTCGCCCTGCAACGCACCGGTGACCTCTTCTTCCGCCGGCCCGACCGCCCCGGGGTGTACGGCGACCACGCGACGCACGTCGTCCGGGACGGCGACCGCTGGCTGGTGGCCACCAGCACGTGGGGAGACTTCGAGCAGCCGACGACCCGGGGCGACCGGACCGGGCCGTCGACGCTGCGGGTGACGCTGGCGTCGGTCGACGCGTCCGTCGACCTCCTGCACGGGGAGCGCGTGCTGGACACCACCGAGCTGCCGCTGCCCACCGACGGCTTCACCTCGGTCGCGGTGTGGGACCCGCACCTGGTGCGCGACGACGGCCGGTGGCTCGTCGGCTTCGTCAGCGCGAGCCGGTTCTTCCGCTTCCACCCGGCTCTCGCGGCCGGGCCGTCGCTCGACGACCTCGCCCTGCTCTCCGCGGCCCCGGCCCGGCGAGCCACCGAGGGGACCACGCTGCTGCGGGTCGGCGGCGACGAGCTCCTGGTGCTCGCCAGTGACGGGAGGGACGGGCGCCGGGGCGAGCGCGCCCGGTTCCCGGTGTTCGGCACGGACCTGGTCGAGCGCGGCGCGCTGGACGCGCCGTACCCGACGAACCTGCCGTGGCCGACCCTCGCCCGGGTGGACGACGGATGGCTGATGGTCGCCTTCAACGGTGCGTCGGCGGGCGGGCGCCTGCTCGGCTACGGCACGCACGGCGACGTCGTGATCATGCGTGGGTCGGACTAACCTTGGACGTGACGGCGGTCACCACCCATGGACCGTCACGACCGGGTCGCACCACCCCTGCGGCCGCCACGACACATCGAAGGACACCACCATGTCTGGAAGCCCCTCCGTCTCCGGGAATCCCTCCGTCGACGTCTTCGACCTCGGCAGCGAGCACGAGCAGGTCGTCTTCTGCAACGACCGCGCCACCGGCCTGAAGGCCATCGTCGCCATCCACTCCACCGCCCTGGGTCCCGCCCTCGGCGGCACCCGCTTCTACCCCTACGCGAGCACCGACGACGCGATCGAGGACGTCCTCAACCTCTCGCGCGGCATGTCCTACAAGGCGGCGCTCGCCGGCCTCGACCTCGGCGGCGGCAAGGCGGTCATCATCGGCGACCCGGCGACCCTCAAGACCGAGGCGCTGCTGCGCGCCTACGGCCGGTTCGTGCAGTCGCTCGGCGGTCGCTACTACACCGCCTGCGACGTGGGGACCTTCTCCGACGACATGGACCACATCGCGCGCGAGTGCTCCTTCGTCACCGGCCGCACCACCGCCCACGGCGGCGCGGGCGACAGCTCGGTGCTGACGGCGTACGGCGTCTTCCAGGGCATGCGGGCGGCCGCCGAGGTCGTCTGGGGCGCCCCGACGCTCCACGGGCGCACCGTCGGCGTCGCGGGCGTGGGCAAGGTCGGTCGGCACCTCGTGCGCCACCTCGTCGAGGACGGCGCCTCGGTGGTCATCACCGACGTGCACCAGCCCTCCGTCGACGCGCTGGTCGCCGAGCACGAGGCCATCACCGCGGTCGCCTCGACCGAGGCGCTCGTCGCGAGCCCCCTCGACGTCTACGCGCCCTGCGCGCTCGGCGGGGCCCTCACCGACGAGGTCGTCGAGGTGCTGTCGGCCAAGATCGTGTGCGGCGCCGCCAACAACCAGCTCGCGCACCCCGGCGTGGAGAAGCAGCTCGAGGAGCGCGGGATCCTCTACGCCCCCGACTACTGCGTCAACGCCGGCGGGCTCATCCAGGTCGCCGACGAGCTCGAGGGCTTCTCGTTCGATCGCGCGCAGCAGCGGGCCACGGGCATCTTCGACACGACCAAGGCCGTCTTCGAGCTCGCGGCGACCGACGGGGTCGCCCCGGCCATCGCCGCCGACCGGCTCGCCGAGCGTCGGATGCGTGACGTCGGCCGCCTGCGCGGCGTGTGGCTTCCCTGACCGACCGGGCACTTCCCGGCGCATGAGAGCTGCCGACCGGGCACCTTCCGGGCGTTGAGCAGTGCCGACCGGGCGCTTCCTGCGAGATGCAGGAGGCGCCCGGTCGTTCGTTTCAGCCCGGACGTGCCCGCTCGGCACGTTCGAGGCGCACGAAACCGCCCGGTCGCTGCGGGTGAGTGCAGCGAGACCGCCCGGTCAGGGGACCGGGGGTGCGAGGTCAGTCGCGAGAGGTCTCGATGACGTCGGACCACTTCTCGAGGACCTCAGGATCCACCTGCTCGTCCACTGTGCCGCTGTCGCCGTGGAGCTCACTGGCGAGTGCCCCGAAGTCCGTCTCGTGAGTGCGGTACTTCAGGTCGCGAGCGACCTTCGTCTGCTTGGCTTTGGCTCGGCCGCGCCCCATAGGGTCAGCCCCCTCGCAAATCGGCCGGGGCAACGAAGGCTCCCGGGCTGTCTCAAGAATTTCTCGTGGGTACAACGCTACCTGTTACCTGGCTGTTCCCGCACGCCGGGGCCGCGCCAAATGACGACAAAGTCGCGAAACGGCTCAGCGGTGGTCCCCGGAGAGGCTCACGCGGCCCGCGCCCCCGTCATGGACCTCGCCGGCCACCCAGGCGGGGATGCCGTGCCCGTCGAGCACCGCGACCGCCCGGTCGGCGGACTCCGCGGGCAGCAGCGCGACCATGCCGACGCCGCAGTTGAGGGTCGCCTCGAGGTCGTCGCGGGAGACGTTGCCCACCTCGGCGACGAGGGAGAACACGGGCGGGAGCGACCAGGAGGCCCGGTCGAGGGTCGCCGACAGCTCGACCGGCATGACCCGCTCCAGGTTGGCCGCGAGCCCGCCGCCGGTGACGTGCGACATGGCGTGCACCTCGGTCTGGGCCGCGAGGTCCAGGCAGGCCTTGGCGTAGATCCGGGTGGGCTCGAGGAGCTCCTCGCCCAGGGTGCGGCCCAGCACGTCGACGTCGCGGTCGAGCGACCAGCCCGGCCCACCCGCGCCCAGCAGCACGTGGCGCACCAGGGAGTAGCCGTTGGAGTGCAGGCCGCTGGAGCCCATGGCCAGCACCACGTCGCCCGGACGCACCCGGCCGGGACCGAGCAGCCGGTCGGCCTCCACGACGCCCGTGGCGGCACCGGCGAGGTCGTACTCGTCGGGGGCGAGCAGGCCGGGGTGCTCGGCGGTCTCGCCGCCCACCAGGGCGCAGCCGGCGACGACGCAGGCGTCGGCGATGCCCTTGACGATGGCCGCGACCCGCTCCGGGACGACGCGGCCGGTGGCGATGTAGTCGGTCATGAAGAGCGGCTCGGCGCCGCACACCACGAGGTCGTCGACCACCATGCCGACGAGGTCGAAGCCGATGGTGTCGTGGACGTCCATGGCCTGCGCGATCGCGACCTTGGTGCCGACACCGTCGGTGGAGGTGGCGAGCAGCGGGCGCGCGTACCTGGTGAGCGCCGAGGCGTCGAAGAGGCCGGCGAAACCGCCCAGGCCGCCGATCACCTCGGGCCGCGTGGCCCGCGCCACCGAGCCCTTCATCAGCTCGATGGCCAGGTCGGCGGCCTCGATCGAGACGCCGGCGGCGGCGTACGCGCCCTCGTCTCCGGACGGCACGGGGTGGGTCACGTGGCTGTCGGTCACGTCGCTCCTGCTGCTGGGATGGGTACGGCGAGTGGTCAGGGGTTGTTGAGCACGGGCAGCGCGACCCGGTCGGAGGCCGGCTCGAGGATGCCCTTGCCGAGCCGCTCGGGCTCGGGCAGCGGGATCGGGTAGACCCCGTCGAAACAGGCGCGGCACAGGTCGTCCATCGGCACCGAGGTGGCCTCGACGAGGTCCTCGAGGTCGATGTAGCCGAGCGAGTCGGCGTCGATCGAGCGGCAGATCTCGTCGGACGTCAGGCCGTTGGCGATGAGCTCGGCGCGGGTCGCGAAGTCGATGCCGTAGAAGCAGGGCCACTTGACCGGCGGCGAGCTGATCCGCACGTGCACCTCGCGGGCGCCGGCCTCGCGCAGCATCCGCACGAGCGCCCGCTGGGTGTTGCCGCGCACGATCGAGTCGTCGACGACCACGAGGCGCTTGCCCTCGATGACGTCGCGCAACGGGTTGAGCTTGAGCCGGATGCCGAGCTGGCGGATGGTCTGGCTGGGTTGGATGAAGGTGCGCCCGACGTAGGAGTTCTTGACCAGGCCCATGCCGTAGGGGATGCCCGACTCCTCGGCGTACCCGATGGCCGACGGGGTGCCGGACTCGGGGACCGGGATGACCAGGTCCGCGTCGGCCGGGAAGGCCTTCGCGAGCCGACGACCGATCTCGACGCGCACGCTGTGCACCCGCTGGCCGGTGATGACGGTGTCGGGGCGGGCGAGGTAGACGAACTCGAAGAGGCAGTGCTTGGGCGCCGGCTCGGCGAACTGCTGGGTGCGCAACCCGTCCTCGTCGACCGCGACCATCTCGCCGGGCTCGATCTCGCGGATGAACGAGGCACCCACGATGTCGAGGGCGGCGGTCTCCGACGCGATCACCCAGCCGCGCTCCAGGCGGCCGAGGACCAGCGGGCGGATCCCCTGCGGGTCGCGGGCGGCGTACAGCGTGTGCTCGTCCATCCAGACGAAGGAGTAGGCGCCCTTGATCTGCGGCAGCAGGTCGGCGGCCCGCTCCTCCACCGTCTGGCCGGGGTGGTGGGCGAGGAGCTGGGTGACGACGGAGGTGTCGTTGGTCGACGCGGGCGGCATCCGCATCTGGAGGTCCAGGTGCTCGACGCCCTCGGCCCCGACGACCATCGCGGCCAGCTCGGGGGTGTTGATCAGGTTGCCGTTGTGGGCCAGCGCGATCGAGCCGGTCGCGGTGGGGTGGAACGTCGGCTGCGCGTTGTGCCAGGTGCTCGCGCCCGTCGTGGAGTAGCGCGAGTGCCCGACGGCGACGTGGCCCTTGAGGGACTCCAGCGTCGACTCGTCGAAGACCTGCGACACCAGGCCCATGTCCTTGTAGACGAGGATCTGRCGGCCGTTGCTCACCGCGATGCCGGCCGACTCCTGGCCGCGGTGCTGGAGCGCGTAGAGCCCGAAGTAGGTGAGCTTGGCGACGTCCTCCCCCGGGGCCCAGACCCCGAAGACACCACAGGCGTCCTGGGGGCCCTGGTCGTGGGGGTCGATGGCAGCCGTCAGACGGCCGTCACCGCCCTTGCGCTTGCTCGTCGGCGTGGGCACGCGGCGATTCTACGGGCCGCGGGCTCACATCCGTTCCGCCCCGTCCACGATGGCCTCGCGGATCCGGGTGTAGGTGCCGCACCGACAGATGTTGCGGATKCCGTCGAGGTCGGCCTCGGTGATCTCGCGGCCCTCCGCGCGCACCTTCCTGGCCAGGGCCACGGCGGCCATGATCTGGCCCGGCTGGCAGTAGCCGCACTGCACGACGTCGCGGTCCAGCCACGCCTCCTGCATGGGGTGCAGGCCGTGGTCGCCGCGCTTCTTCTTCGCGACCTGCTTCGGGAGCCCCTCGATCGTGGTGATCTCGTCGTCGGCCTTGAGCCTGCCGACCGGCACCGCGCAGGGGTTGAAGGCCTTGCCGTTGATGTGCGACGTGCAGGCCTTGCACACGTTGATGCCACAGCCGTACTTCGGGCCGGTCACGCCGAGGCGGTCCCGCAGCACCCAGAGGAGACGGACGTCGTCGGCGACGTCCACGGTCACGGTCTTGCCGTTGAGGATGAAGGTCTGGCGAGGCATGGGGGTCTCCTCAGGAGGTCAGGTCGAGGCCGTTGGTGGGCGACTGCGGGATCGGTGGGACGAAGGGCTTGGGGGTGAAGGAGAGGTCCTTGTGGTTGATCGGGAAGTACGTCGGGACGGTGCCCGTCGCACGCGCGTAGGCGCAGGCCACCGCCGCGAACGTCGCCGCGACACCCGCCTCGCCCGCGCCACCCGGCTGCTTCTCGGTCGAGGGCATCACGATCACCTCGACGGCCGGCGGGGTGTTCCACTGCCGCGTGTAGAAGTAGTTGTCCCAGCTGGCCTCGAGGAAGTGCCCGTCGCGCAGGTGCAGGCTCGACGTCAGGGCGAGGGCGATGCCGTCGTTGATGCCGCCCTGCATCTGGGCCTCGAGGCCGCGCGGGTTGATCGCGAGACCGACGTCGACGGCGTACGTCACCCTGGTGACCCGGGGCCCGGTGACCGCCTCGCGGATCGTGCGGCCCGTCGTGCCGGGGCGGCAGTCGATCTCGACCAGGCACGCCGACACGCCCTTGTACTCCTTGTGGATCGCGATGCCCTGGGCGGTTCCGGCCGGCATCTGCTTGCCCCACTCGCCCACCTCGGCGACCTTGTCGAGCACGGCGAGCAGGCGCTCGTTGCGCTGGAACTTGCGGCGGAACGCGTAGGGGTCGAGGCCCATCTTCGCCGCGAGCTGGTCGACGACGAGCTCGCTGGCGACGCGGACGTCGGGCGAGTAGATGTTGCGCATGGACCCGGTGTTGAAGCGGTCGTCGGTCTCCACGAGCGTCTGGGTGACCGCGCCGAAGTCGTAGGGCACCTCCTGGGTCAGCGCGAAGATCGTCTCGGCGAAGCCGAGGTTCCCCAGGCCGGCCGGCAGGTCGGCGGCCTTGGCGGTGATGATCTCGCCGAGCCCGTGGCGGAAGTCGGTCTCCACGCAGGTCAGCGACTGGTTGAACGCGAGCACCTCCTGGCCCACGACGGTGGCCTGGACCCGGCAGGTGCCCATCGGGTGCCCCCGACCGACCCGCGCGTCGTCGGCGCGGTGCCACATCAGCTTGACCGGCCTGCCCATCGCCTGGGAGATCTCGGCGGCCTCGAGGGCGCCGTCGAAGAACAGCCTGCGCCCGAACGAGCCGCCGGCGGTGACCACGTTGACCGTCACCTGGTCGACGCGCATCCCCAGCCTTTCGGCGATCTGCTCCTGTGCCACCACCGGCGACTTGAGCCCCGCCCAGATGGTGGCCCGGTCGGAGCGCACGTCGGCGATCGCCGAGTTGGTGTCCATCGCGGAGTTGCTGCGGAAGTAGAACGTGAAGTCCCCACCGACCGTCTGGGCGAGCGGGTTGCCGGGCAGCGCCGGCATCGGCAGCTGGGCGGACCGCAGCCTGCGCAGGACGGTCGCGTCGCTCTCGCCGGCCACCGGGCCGTCGGCCCACTGCACGTCGAGCGCCCGCACCGCGTCGATGCACTGTCCGAAGGTCTTCGCCCGCACGGCGACGCCGAAGCTCACCTGCTCGACGTGGGTGACCCCGGGCATCCGCGTGACCTTGCCCTTGTTGCGCACCCGCACGGGGGTGCCGTTGAGCGTGGGCGCCCGGCAGACCATCGTCGGGAGGGCGCCCTTGACCTGGATGTCGGTGGTGAAGTCCTTCTGCCCGGTCACCGCCGCCAGCGCGTCGACCCGGTTGGTGGGCGTGCCGACGATCGAGAAGTCGGCCTCACCCTTGAGCTGGACCTCGATTGCGCGGGTGGTGGGGCTGGCCGCGCGCGACGCCAGCTCGGCGTACGTCACGGACGAGCCGTCGGGGGCGGTGATGACGCCGCCCTTGGCCACCAGGCCGGCGACGGCGTCGCCCAGGACGATCGCCGCCGCGTCGAGGAGCGCGGCGCGGGCCACCGCGGCCGCGACGCGGATCGGGGTGTACGTCGAGATGGTGGTGTTGGAGCCACCGGTCAGCTGGTTGAAGACCAGCTCGGGACGGGCGGGCGCGAGGGTGACCTCGACCTTGTCGAGCGGCAGGTCGAGCTCCTCGGCGATCAGCATCGCCGTCGAGGTGGTGATGCCCTGTCCGACCTCCATGCGCGGCAGCGCGAAGGTCGCGGTGCCGTCCTCGCGGATCACCACGGTGATGAGGTTCGCCGTCGGTCGCGCCGCGTCGGTGAGCAGGTCGTTGAGGTCGTAGAGCTCGGGGACCTGGGGCGGCGTCGGGATCTCGGCGGAGGCCGGCGGCGCGTCCAGGAGGCCGAGGTCGGCGGCCGCGACCAGCGTCGTACCGGCCAGGACGTAGCCGAGGAAGCGACGACGGTCGAGCGGCAGCGTGGTGGGCGTGGTCGTGGGGGCGGGGTGTGGTGCGTTCATCGCGGGGGATCACCCGATCCGGTGCAGCCCCGGCAGCCTCCCGGGGCGGAGGTCCCTCCCAGGACCGCAGCCCACTATGACAGCAGCACTGTCACTTTCCAAGGGCGAGGTTGGCGCGCGTTCCGGTGGCGCTTCAGGCCCCGAGGTTGCGCAGCAGGAACGCCTCGGCGAGCACGACCTTCTCGAACTCGGCGAGGTGGAGCCCCTCGTTGGCGCCGTGGGCCCGCGTGTCGGGGTCCTCGACGCCGGTCACGAGCACGCTGGCCTGCGGGAACGCCTCGAGGAACTCGGCGATGAAGGGGATCGAGCCGCCCACGCCCATGTCGACCGGCTCGGTGCCGTCCCAGGCCTCCGCGAAGGCGTTGCGGGCGGCGTCGTACGCCGGACCGGTGGCGTCGATCTGGGTGGCCTCACCGGTGTCGACGACCGTCGTCTTCAGGGTGGCGCCCCACGGCACGTGCGCCTCCAGGTGGCGCTGGAGGCACTCGACCGCGTTCTCGGTGTTGTCGCCGGGAGCGATGCGCATGCTGATGCGGCAGCGGGCCGCCGGGACGAGGGTGTTGGAGGCGCCCTCGACCTTGGGGGCGTCGAAGCCGGTGATGCTGACCGACGGCTTGGTCCAGAGTCGCTCGACGACGCTGCCCTCGCCGATCCACTCGATGCCGGGGGCCGCGCCGGACTCGGCGCGGAGCCGGGCCTCGGGGTACTCCACGTCGGCGGCGGGGCCGGAGAAGAGCCCCTCGACGGCCACGTTGCCGGCGTCGTCGTTGAGGCTGGCGATGAGCCGGCTCAGGGCCATGATCGAGTCGGGCACGAGGCCGCCCCACATGCCGGAGTGGACGGCGTGGGTCAGCGTGCGGACCTCGACGTCCATCCGGACCAGGCCGCGCAGGCTGGTGGTGAGAGCGGGTTCCCCGATGTCCCAGTTGCCGGAGTCGGCGATGACGATGACGTCGGCGGACAGCCGCTCCTTGTGGGCCTCGAGGAGCGCGACGAGGGTGTCGGAGCCGACCTCCTCCTCGCCCTCGATGAACATCACCAGGTTGACCGGGAGCTCGTCGCCGAAGATGCGGACGGCGCCGAGGTGGGCGGCGATGCCGGCCTTGTCGTCGGCGGCACCTCGCGCATAGAGCCGGAGGTCGCCCCGCCCGTCCTCCCTGGCTGTGGGCTCCCACGGCGGGGAGTCCCAGTCGGCGTGGTCGTTCTCCGGCTGGACGTCGTGGTGGGCGTAGAGCAGGACCGTGGGCGCACCCTCGGGGCCGGTCTTCTTGGCGATCACGGCCGGCGGGGCGCCGTCGTGGGCCCGGACGATCTCGGCGTCGAAACCCTCGGCGGCGAACAGGTCGCGCGTCGCCTCGGCGCTGCGCTCGACCTCTCCGGCACGCGCCGGGTCGGCGCTGACGGACTGGATGCGGACCAGGTCCTCGAGGTCCTGGTGGATGCCGGGGAGCACCTCGGCGAGGCGGGCGCGGATGTCGATCGTCATGACTCGCACCCTAGTGGGGGGCACCCTCCCCGCAAGGGTCAGGCCCAGGTGCCCGGTCGCCGCTCCAGCGTGTTGTGCCGCTCGACGTCGGTGAAGCCGAGGCTGCGGTAGATCCGGATCGCGTCGCCGTCGGTGTCGGCGGCGATCACCAGCACCTCGATGCGGTACGTCGCGAGCGCGTGCTCCCCGGCCGCGTGCACGACCGCGGCGGCCAGACCCTGGCGCCGGTGGTCGGGGTGGGTCTCGACGCTCTGGTAGCGCGCGATGCCGGCGTGGGTGACGAAGATGCCGGCCGTGCTGACCAGCTCGCCGTCGACGAAGGCGCCGTACCGCCGGCCGAGGCCGCGCGCGACGAGCCCCCGCTCCTGCGCGCACTTGCGGCGCGCGTAGGTCATGAAGGTCGCCTCGTCGGTCTRGGACCACAGGTGGTGGCTGAGCCGTGCCCGTCCCTCCCAGTCGTCGTCGCTCTCGAGGGGTCGGACCTCGACCTCCTCGGCGACCGGGCGCGGCGCCACGAGCGCGCCGGTCGTGAGCACGGTGCCGACGTCGACCTCCATGCCGGCCTTGGCGAACGGCTCGAGCGCCTCGGTGAGGTCCTCGGCTCCGTCGACGCCGATCGAGACGTGCTCGGCGAGTGGGAACTCGGTGTGGAACGCACCGATCACCTCGCGCTCGCCGCCGGGGACGGGCAGCCCGCGCAGCAGCAGGAAGTTTCCCCAGAAGTACGTCGGGTTCTCGGGCGTGCGGATGACCAGGTGGGTGCCGCGGTCCTCGATCTCGCTGCCGGTCATCTCCAGCAGGCGCAGGTCGGTGCGGAAGCCGAGGGAGCGGATGTCCATTCAGTCCTCGTTCGTCGTGGCAGTCGTGGTGGCAGTCGTGGTGAGGGGGAGGTACGGCGTGAGGTCGGTCCGCTCGCCGCTGGCGATGACCCGTCCGCGGGCGATCGCCTCGTGCCAGGCGAGCTCGCCACTGGCGACTGCGATCCAGGTCTCGGGGTCGGTCTCGACGACGGCCGGCGGCGTGCCGCGCGTGTGCCGGACCCCGGGGATGACCTGGGCGGCGGCGACGGGCGGCACCCGGACCTCGACGGAGTTGCCGGGAGCACGCTCGGCGAGCACGGCGAGGAAGTGCTTGACGAGCAGGCGATCGTCGGCCGCGGACCGCGACGCCAGGGCGGCGGCGACCGCAGCGGGATCGGCGACTCGGAGGCGGGCGGGCACGGGGGGAGGTTATCCCCCCGCCTGGCGGCGAGCCTCAGGCGATGTCGTCCAGCACGGCCACGATGTCGGCCCACGCCGGCGCCTCGACGTCGATGACGCCGAAGTGGCCGCCCTCGACCTCGACCAGCTCCGCCTGGGCCCCGGCCCGGCGGGCCGCGGCGACGTAGTCCTGCGACTGGCTCATCGGCACGATCGGGTCGTCGGCGGCGTGCACCATCCAGGCGGGCACGTCGAGGGGGACGTGGCGCATCGGGTCGGCCAGCTCGTAGTCGAGGTCGTCGGGCGCGCTCCCCATGAGGGCCTCGACCGCACCGTCGCCCAGCTGCTGGTCGTAGGCGGCGGTGAGGTCGACGACGCCCGCCTGCGACACGACGTGCGTCACGGGGACCCGTGTCGGCCACGGCTCGAACCGGTCCCGGGCGGCCGCCCAGGTGGCCAGGTGGCCGCCGGCCGAGTGGCCCAGGGCGACGAGGGTCGAGGTGTCGACGTCGGTGCCGGCGAGCGCCTCGATCGCGGCGTGCACGTCGTCGAAGGTCTCCGGGAAGCCACCGCCGTTGCCGACCCGGCGGTACTCCACGTTGAGCGTGGTCCAGCCCTGCCCGGTGAGGTCGGCGGCGAGCGGTTCGCCCAGCGACGCGTCGTACTCGGCCTTCCAGAAGCCGCCGTGGAGGACCACCACCACGCCTCGGCTCGTCCCCTCGGGGCGTCGCAGGTCCGCCCACTGGGAAGGATCCTCGCCGTAGGTGAGGCGCTCGGTCATCGACTTCTCCTGCTTCTCGCCGGTGCCGCGGTCGGCGGCTCGGGTGCCATCCTCGCGGAGGTCGCCGTCGGTGGCACACGCGGTCGTCAGGGGCGCCAGCGCGACCGTGACGAGCAGGGTGCGGCGGCGTACCGACCGGGCCACCCCTCAGGCCTCGGGATAGGGCTGGACCAGCTGGAACACGAGATAGGTCCGCCGGTCGGGGTCGCGCCCGCGGGTCCGCTCCGCCCAGGCCTCCACGAGGTCGTCGAGCTCCTCGCGGAGCTGGTGGGCCTCCTCGTCGGTGAGCTTGAGGGCGTGGTCGGAGGCGGTGAACATCCCGCTCCCCTTCGGGTGGTCGGTGGCGAAGGCCCGGTCGACGACGTGATGGCCCCACGCCTGCTTGTTGTCGCGGAACACCCGGACCGCCGCCTTGCCACCGGGCGCCCCCTCGAGCTCGGTCAGGTTGACCGCCATCGCCGAGCGCGACGCGGCCCGCCACACCCGGTCGCGCTTGTCGCGCCCCTCCTCGGGCGCCTCCTCGACCAGGCCGTACTTCGCGAGCTGGCGCAGGTGGAAGCTCGCCTGGTTGGCCGGGATGCCCAGCTCGCGGGCCACGTCGGCGGCCCGCACGGGGCCGGAGGCCTCGATCTCGTCGAGGATCCGCGTCCGGACGGGGTGGGCGAGCGCGCGCAGCACCCGCGGGTCGTCGACACGCTGCGGTTCGGCCATGCCACCACCCTAGCCGATTTGCGCACGTACTATTGCGCAACAGTTCTTGCGCACCTTATGGTGCGGATATGACCGGCTATCGGCACCTCGCCCGCAACCACGACTTCACCGCCCTGTGGGTCGGCCAGACGCTCAGCGAGCTCGGCAGCCGGGTGAGCATGTTCGTGTTCCCGCTAATCACCTACGCGCTCACCGGCTCGGCGCTCCTGGCCGCGGCGGCCGAGGCGCTGCACCTGCTCGGGATGGTCGCGATGCTGCTGCCGGCCGGGGTGATGGCCGACCGGGTGCACCGGCTGCGCCTGATGCGCACGGCCAGCGGCGCGGGCGTGCTGCTCCACGCCTCGCTCGTCGTCGCCGGCGTGGCCGGCGCGCTCACGGTCCCGCACCTGCTCGTCGTCGCCCTCCTCACCGGAGCGTGCGCAGGGCTGTTCGCGCCGGCCGAGATGTCGGCCGTGYGGGCCGTCGTACCGGACGAGGACCTGCCCACGGCGCTGTCCCAGCAGCAGGCACGCCAGCACGTCGCCGGCCTGGTCGGCGGCCCGCTGGGGGCGGCGCTGTATGCCGTGACCCGGTGGGCGCCGTTCTGCTTCGACGCCCTGACGTACGCCGCGAGCTGGCTGCTGCTGGGACGGATCCGCACCGACCTGTCCGCGCCCCCACGCACCGGCCCCGCCAAGCGGCCGGTGCAGGACCTCGCCGAGGGGATCCGCTTCCTGCTCTCCGAGCCGCTGCTGCGGACCCTGCTGTGCTGGTCGCCGCTGGCCAACCTGACCATCAACGCGGTCTTCTTCGTGGCCGTGCTGCGGCTCATCGAGTCGGGCGTCGATCCCTTGGCCCTCGGGCTGGTCGAGACCGCGGCCGGCGCGTTCGGGATCCTGGGCGCCCTCGTGGCGCCGTGGCTGATCGAGCGCTGCGCCACCGGTCGGCTGACGGTGCTGGTGGCATGGAGCTTCGTGCCGCTCATGGTCCCGCTCGTCTTCTGGAACCACCCGGCGGTGGTGGCGCTCGCGCTGTCCGTGGGGATCTTCCTCAACCCGGCCGGCAACGCGGGGATCGGCGCCTACCGGGTCGCCGTCACGCCCCGGGAGCTGCTCGGACGCTCGCAGGCGACGATGAGCTTCGTGTCGATGTCCGTGATGCCGCTGGCCCCCGTGCTCGCCGGGCTGCTGCTCTCGACGCTCGGTGGCAGCGGTGCCGTCACGGCGCTCATCGCCGCCTGCGGGGTGGTCGCGCTCGTGCCGACCCTGAGCCGGAGCGTGCGCTCGGTGCCCCGCCCGGCCGTGTGGCAGGCGGAGCTCGCCGCGCGCGAGCCCGCGCCGGTCGTCCCGGTCGCGTGAGTCGGGTGCGCGGTCGGTTCAGGCCAGGGCGGCCGGCAGCGTCGCGCTCCAGGCGTCGCGGAGCTCCGCGACGGGCACCTCGAAGTGCCCCTCGACCGAGAGCGCGTCGCCACCGGTCTGCCCGAGGGGCGTGAGAGGTACGCCGTGGTGCTCGGCCAGCGCGACGAGGCGGTCGGCGTTGTCGGTGGTCACCGTCACGATGGCGCGTGCAGCGGACTCGGAGAAGAGGGCGACGAAGCCGTCCCCGCCGGCCACGCCGGCCAGCGACACCGAGACCCCGATCCCGTTGCGGAAGGAGGCCTCCGCCAGGGCCTGCGCCAGTCCACCGTCGGACAGGTCATGGGCACTGGTGACAACTGTATCGCGCGACGCGTCGGCGAGCAGGTTGCCGAGGGCCTGCTCGGCGGCCAGGTCGACCCGCGGCGGGAGGCCGCCGAGGTGCTCGTGCACGACGTGCGCCCACTCCGAGCCGGAGAGCTCCTCGCGGGTCTCGCCGAGCAGGAAGACGCGCTCGCCCGCGGCACCGAAGTGGCTCGACGTGCGCTTGGTGACGTCGTCGATCACCCCGAGCACGGCAACCACCGGCGTCGGGAGGATCGCGGTCTCGCCGGTCTGGTTGTAGAGACTCACGTTGCCGCCCGTGACCGGGATGCCCAGCTCGAGGCAGCCGTCCTTGAGCCCGCGGCAGGCCTCGGCGAACTGCCACATCACGTCGGGGTCCTCCGGGGAGCCGAAGTTGAGGCAGTCGGAGATCGCCAGCGGCCGGGCGCCGCCGGTGGCCACGTTGCGGTAGGACTCGGCCAGCGCCAGCTGGGCGCCGGCGTAGGGGTCGAGCTTGGCGAAGCGGCCGTTGCAGTCGGTCGCGACCGAGACGCCGAGGTTGGTCTCGGGGTCGACGCGCACCATGCCGCTGTCGTGCGGCTGGGCGAGCACGGTGTTGCCGCGCACGTAGCGGTCGTACTGGTCGGTGATCCACGACTTGTCGCAGAGGTTGGGGCTGGCGACCAGGCGCAGCAGGGTCGCGCGCAGGTCGTCGCCCGACTCCGGCCGGGCCAGCGCCTCGGCGCCGTCGGCCTGGAGGGCGTCCTGCCACGACGGGCGCGCGTAGGGCCGCTCGTAGGTGGGTCCGTCGTGCGCGACCGACCGCGGGGGTACGTCGACGACGCGCTCGCCGTGCCAGTCGATCTGGAGGCGGCCGGTGTCGGTCACCTCGCCGACGACGACGGCCTCCACGTCCCACTTGGCGCAGATCGCCATGAAGGCGTCGACGTCGCCGGGTTCGACGACAGCCATCATCCGCTCCTGCGACTCGCTCATGAGGATCTCCTCGGGCGCGAGCGTGGAGTCGCGCAGCGGCACCCGGTCGAGCTCGACCTGCATGCCGCCGTCACCGGCGCTGGCCAGCTCGGACGTCGCGCAGGAGAGCCCCGCGCCGCCGAGGTCCTGGATGCCCGCGACGAGACCCGCGGCGAAGATCTCCAGGGTGCACTCGATGAGCAGCTTCTCCATGAACGGGTCGCCGACCTGGACGCTGGGGCGCTTGGCGGGCCCGTCCGCGTCGAAGGTCTCCGAGGCCAGCACCGAGACGCCGCCGATGCCGTCCCCGCCGGTGCGGGCGCCGTACAGGATGACCTGGTTGCCGACGCCGGACGCCTTGGCGAGGTGCAGGTCCTCGTGCCGCAGCACGCCCACGCACAGCGCGTTCACCAGCGGGTTGCCGAGGTAGCTGCTGTCGAAGACCGCCTCGCCGCCGATGTTGGGCAGGCCGAGGCAGTTGCCGTAGCCGCCGACGCCGGCCACGATGCCGGGCAGTACCCGGTGGGTGTCGGGTGCGTCGAGCGGGCCGAAGCGCAGGGGGTCCATCACCGCGACGGGGCGGGCACCCATGGCGAGGATGTCGCGGACGATGCCGCCGACACCGGTTGCGGCGCCCTGGTAGGGCTCGACGTACGACGGGTGGTTGTGCGACTCAACCTTGAACGTGACCGCGTAGCCCTGGCCGATGTCGAGGACGCCGGCGTTCTCGCCGATGCCGGCGAGCATCTTGCCGACGGGGGTCTCCTGCGGGATCTCGGAGAACTGCTTGAGGTGCACCTTGGACGACTTGTAGGAGCAGTGCTCGCTCCACATGACCGAGTACATCGCCAGCTCGCTGCTCGTGGGGCGGCGGCCGAGGATCTCGCGGATCCGGGCGTACTCGTCGGACTTCAGTCCGAGGTCCGCCCACGGCTGGTCGCGCCCCGGGTCGCCGGACGCGACGGCGACGGTGTCGAGGGTGCTGCTACGTGTGCTGATGTCGGGGAAGGCCTGCTGGGTCTCGGGCACGGGCGTCAATCTACCGGCCCAGGCAGCCGCACCGAGCCGTCGGTCAGTCGGTGGCCTCGTCCGGCTCGTCGGCCTCCGGGGACCGCCGCCGCTCGGCACGACGTGCGGCGCGCGCGGCCTGCCGCTCCTGGACGACGAGCTTCTTGGCCGCCTTGGCCTCCGACCTCTCCCGGACCAGTCGTTCCTCGCGCTCGGCGTCGGTCTCGGTCAGCGTGACGGACCGCGACCCGGCGGCACCCGGCCGCACGGCCCCGGTCCGCGAGGTGGCCCCGGTGCGGCTGCCGCCCCGCGCCGAGCCCTGTCCGCCGCGCCCCGTCGTCATCCCCGGGGACATCGCCGGGTGGGCCGGCTCGAGCCGACCGTCGCGGCGCCGGCGAGGACTCGTGGGAGTCGGTCTTCGAGGGCCGCTCCCCGCACGCCCACCTGATGCAGTCCCACCTCACCGCCTTGGTGGAGGAGCACGGCGAGGACCTCGCGCTGGCCTGGGAGGACCTGGTCGACGCGGAGCTGGACAAGGGCAACGACCTCGAGGCCTGGCGCGACGCCTGACCCCCCTCCGAGCGCGCCGCGAGTGCCCGGTCACGTCATGTCGCCGAGCCGTCCGGCGAACTACTCCCGTGTAGTTCACGCGAAGCGCTGTGACTGGTGTGACGGGTGTGATTACAGTGGCCTGCCGTCGACCCGGAGACGGCCAGTCACCGAGTCGTGGGAGTCCCCGTGCGCCGCCGTACCAGCCAGCTCGTCACCGCCGCCCTGAGCACCGCCGTGGTCCTCGCCGGCACGTTGCTCGCCGCCCCGGCGCCGGCCGTGTCCGACACCGCCGCCCCGAACGCCCGGCTCGCCAAGGCGGCCCAGGTCGTCGCGTCGACGCCCGGTGACTTCACCGGCCAGGGCTTCGACCAGTGCGTCGCACCGACCCAGGCTGCCATGGACGCGTGGATCACCCACTCCCCCTTCCGCGCCGTGGGGATCTACATCTCCGGAGACTCCCGCGCCTGCCGCACCCAGCCCAACCTCTCCCCCACCTGGGTGGCGACGCAGGTGGCGCGCGGCTGGCGGCTCCTGCCGATCGCGTTGGGTCCGCAGGCCTCCTGCCTCGACCGGTTCCCCCGCTACAAGGACGACTTCACGATCAGCCCGACCGCCACCGCCGACTACTCCGCCGCCCGCGCGCAGGGCGTCGTCGAGGCCGACAAGAACGCCACCGACGCGGCGGCGTACGGCATCCCCGCCGGCAGCACGCTCTGGTACGACCTCGAGGGCTTCGACCTGACCAACACCGCCTGCCGCGAGTCGGCGCTGCGGTTCGTCTCCTCCTGGGTGACCCGGACCAAGGAGCTCGGCTACGTCGCCGGGTTCTACTCCAGCGCGAGCTCCGGCATCAAGATGCTCGACGACGCCCGCCTCAAGCGGCCCGGCCAGTTCGCCCTGCCGGACCGCATCTGGATCGCGCGCTGGGACGGCGTGGCGAACACGTCGACGAGCTACATCGGTGAGGACGGGTGGCGACCCGGCGGCCGGATGAAGCAGTACCGGGGTGGCCACAACGAGACCTGGGGCGGCGTGACGATCAACATCGACAGCAACTACCTCGAGCTCAGCGGGTCCGGCGCTCCCGCTCCCGCTCCCGCGCCCGCGCCGGCACCGGCACCGGCGCCTGCTCCCGCACCTGCGCCCGCGCCCGCGGCGGAGACCCACTGCGCCGGCACCCGGGTGGACTTCCCGGCGTACTACACCCTCAAGCCGCGGGCAGCCAGCCGGACCCGCACGCTCGCCCTGCAGTGCCTGCTCAAGGAGAAGAAGCGGTACGCCGGAAAGCTCGACGGTGTCTACGACCGCGAGACCCGTCGCGCCGCCGGCGCCTGGATGAGGTCGCGATCGTTCACGCCCACGCGCACCTGGCGACGCAAGAACTGGGTCGCGCTGCTCGCCGGCCAGGACCGGCCGGCCCTGGCCGTCGGCGCCACCGGTCCCGCCGTCTCGCGGGTCCAGCGGGCGCTGACCGCGGCCCGGCAGCGGGTCGCGGTGACCGGGACCTTCGACGAGGCCACCCGGACCGCGCTGCTCGCATACCAGGCGCGGGTCGGAGCGACGCCCACGGGCACGACGGACGCCGCCACGTGGCAGAAGCTGGCCAAGGGTCGCTTCTGACGGCACCGGGCGCGTCAACGCACTGCGGCCGGGGAACCGGGTCAGGCGGGTGGGCCGACGAGCAGCGCGACGCCGGTGAGCGCGAGCACCGCGACGACCCCGATGCCGAGGGCGCGACGCTGGTGCTCGAGCAACCACGACACGGCGCGCTGCGCAGCGCCCGAGCTGTCGGGACGCGAGAGCCAGGAGTCGCCGAGAAGGCCCCGCCGGTCGGCGTACCGCTCGAAGGGCAGGGTCGCGAACGGCGGGACCGCGGCGGCGAGGCCGAGTGCGAGCCGACCGAGCGACCAGCGCTGGTCGGTGGCCACCAGGATCGTGACCAGGCCGTAGGCGATGAACACGATCCCGTGGACCATGCCGAAGATGCTCACGCCGAGCTCGGTGGTCCTCGTGACGTACTTCAGGAACATGCCGGTCAGCAGCAGGGCCCAGGTGATGGCCTCGGCGGTCGCGAGCGCGCGGAACAGCCGACGTGGGGTGGTCATGCGAACGTCGCCGCGGCGAGCGAGGTGAAGAAGCCCAGCCCGTCAGTGCCGGGACCGCACAGGTCCTCGACGGCGTGCTCGGGGTGGGGCATCAGGCCGACCACGTTGCCGCGCTCGTTGGTGATGCCAGCGATGTCACGCAACGAGCCGTTGGGGTTGCCGTCGAGGTAGCGCGCCACCACGAGGCCCTCGCCCTCGAGCCGGTCCAGGGTGGGCTCGTCGGCGACGAAGCCCCCCTCGCCGTTCTTGAGGACGATGGTGACCTCGGCACCCTCGGCGTACGACGACGTCCACGCGGTGCGGTTGTTCTCGATGCGCAGCCGCTGGTCGCGGCAGACGAACGTGCGGTGGTCGTTGCGGATCAGCGCGCCGGGGAGCAGGTGCGACTCGCACAGGATCTGGAAGCCGTTGCAGATGCCGAGCACCGGCATCCCCTTGCCCGCAGCCTCGATGACCTCGGTCATCACCGGCGCGAAGCGCGAGATCGCCCCGCAGCGCAGGTAGTCGCCGTAGGAGAAGCCGCCGGGCAGCACGACGGCGTCGACGCCATGCAGGTCGTGGTCGCCGTGCCACAGCGCGACCGCCTCGTGGCCGCCGAAGCGGACCGCCCGCTGCGCGTCGACGTCGTCGAGCGAGCCGGGGAAGGTGACGACTCCGACCCTCATGCGGGGCCACCGCGGAAGTGGGAGTGCAGCGAGCAGTTGCGTGGGGTGATCACAGCTTGTGCTTCCCGCCGGCCGCGTCGTCACCCTCGACGTGGACCTCGAAGTCCTCGATCACCGGGTTGGAGAGCAGCGTCTCGGCCATCTGGGTGACCTCGGCGAGGGAGGCGTCGGAGGCCTCGCCCTCGATCTCGAGCTCGAAGCGCTTGCCCTGGCGGACGTCGGTGACACCGGCGAACCCCAGCCGCGGCAGGGCGCCGAGGACGGCCTTTCCCTGCGGGTCGAGGATCTCGGGCTTGGGCATGACATCGACCACGTATCGGGCCACGGGACGCTCCTGGGACGGCGGCGGGGTGCCCCCCGATCCTATCGGCGACGCCACCGGAGGCCACACCGCGTCCGGGACCGACGCGTCAGGTGCGCCGGGCCGAGACGATGAGGACCGCGACGCCGAGTCCCGCGATGATCGGCCCGGCGATCGCCCAGAACGACGAGCCGGTCATCGCCGAGCCGCCGACGTAGCCGAGCCCCTGGAGGGTGAAGAGGGTCCCGAAGACCACCATCACCACGCCGAGGGGGATGCCGATGCTGCGCCTCACTTCAGCTCGCGCTTGAGGATCTTGCCGGTGGCGGTCATCGGGAGCGCGTCGACGAGCTCGACGATGCGGGGGTACTTGTAGCCCGCCATCTGCTCCTTGCCCCACTCGACGAGCTCCTCGGGAGTCACGTCGACACCCTTCTCGGGGATGACGACGGCCTTGATCTCCTCGCCGTGGCTCTCGTGGGGGACGCCGATCACGGCGGCGAGGCTGACCGCGGGGTGCGTCATCAGCACCTCCTCGATCTCGCGCGGGTACACGTTGTAGCCACCGCGGATGATCATGTCCTTGGAGCGGTCGACGATGTAGTACCAGCCGTCCTCGTCCTTGCGACCGAGGTCACCGGAGCGGAACCAGCCGTCGTGGATCGCGTCGGCGGTGGCGTCGGGGCGGTCGTGGTAGCCCTTCATGATGTTGGGGCCCTTGATGGCGATCTCGCCCACGTCGCCCTCGGCGTCGTCCCAGCTGCCCGGCTCGGGGTTGATCAGCCTCATCTCGACGCCGGGGATCGGGATGCCGATCGACCCGACGCGGACCTTCTCGCCGTACGGCGAGAAGCTGGCCACCGGTGACGTCTCCGACAGGCCGTAGCCCTCGAGGATGGTGACGCCGAACTTCTTCTCGAAGTCCTTGTGGACCTCCACCGGCAGGGCGGACCCGCCAGCAGCGGCGATCCGCAGGTTGTCGGCCAGCGCGTGGGCGTCGACACCGGAGTCGGGGAGCGCGCCGAGCAGTCCCCAGTACATCGTCGGGACGCCGGCGAAGAAGGTGACGCCCTCCTTGACCATCGTCTTGAGCGCGGCGTCGGCCTCGAAGCGGGGCAGCATCACCACGGTGCCGCCGTACGCGAAGCCGGAGTTCTGGATGACCGTCTGGCCGAAGGAGTGGAAGAGCGGCAGCACGCACAGGTAGGTGTCGGGTCGGTCGGCGTCGGCGCCGAACAGGTCCTTGCCGGCGATCGCGTTGGAGTGCATGTTGCGGTGCCGCAGCTCGGCGCCCTTGGGCTGCCCGGTGGTGCCGGACGTGTAGAGGATGACCGCGGTGTCGTCGTCGTCCACGGCCACGGTCTCGAAGGTCGCCGGCTGGCCGGCCAGGGCCTGCCCGAGCGTCTCGGTGCCCTCGATCGGCGAGTCGGACGTGGGGTCCACGGTGATCACGAGGAAGTGCTCGCAGCCCTCGGTGGCCTGGAACCCCTCGTACCCGGCCTGCCCGATCGGCAGCTCCGGGGTGCCCTCGAAGCAGAGGTAGGCCCTCGCGTCCGAGTCGGCGAGGTGGTAGGCCACCTCGCGGCCCTTGAGCAGCACGTTGAGCGGCACCACGGTCGCCCCGGCCTTGAGGATCCCGTAGTAGACGATCGGGAAGTACGGCAGGTTCGGGCAGCTCAGCGCCACCTTGTCGCCGGGCTCGATGCCCCGGGAGACCAGCAGGTTGGCGACCTGGTTGGCGGCGCCGTTGACCTGCGCGTAGGTCAGCCGGGTGTCGCCCAGGACGACGGCCTCCCGGTCGGCGTACGTGCTGGCTGAGTCTTCGAGCAGCGAGGAGAGGTTCGGCATGGCGCCAACCTACTCAGCGGTCGTGACGCCCGTCACCCGTCGTCTCGCGCTGCGTCCTCGGCCAGGATCCTGCCGGCCTTGCGGACGTCCGCGGCGACAGCCGGTCCGGCCAGCCGACCCGCGACAGCCGCGGGCACGGCGTAGACCCCGCGGCCACCGACGTCGCCGCTGATCTCGACACGGCAGCCACGTGGCGTACGGGCGAAGTCGAGGGTCAGCGTCGCGGCCACGCCGCGCCACCAGCCACGCTCGGCCCACACGAGCGGCGGGTCCATCTCGATGATCTCCATCTTGGGACGCACGCCGACCGAGGTGGTCTCCTGCCAGCGCTGCCCCAGGTGCGGCTCCTCGTCGACCGGCACGGTGACCGAGCGCAGCGAGGACTGCCACTGCGGCCGGTTGCGGGGGTCGGAGAGATAGGCGTACGCCGTCTCGAGGGGGACGGGCAGGTCGACGCTCGCGCGGAAGGCGGTCAGAACGCCTCCCCGGTCAGTCGCTCGTAGGCCTCGACGTAGCGCGAGCGGGTGCGCTCGACGACCTCGGGCGGGAGCGGTGGCGGCACCTCGCCGGAGGTCCGGTCCCAGCCGGACTCGGGCGAGGTGAGCCAGTCGCGGACGATCTGCTTGTCGTACGACGGCTGCGCGCGGCCGGGCTGCCAGGCGTCGGCGGGCCAGAAGCGCGACGAGTCGGGCGTGAGCACCTCGTCGGCCAGCACGGTGGTGCCGTCGGGCCGCGCGCCGAACTCGACCTTGGTGTCGGCCAGGATGATGCCGCGGGTGCGGGCCAGCTCGTGGGCCCGGCCGTAGACCTCCATGGTGAGCATCCGCAGCTCGGCGGCCTCGTCGTCGCCGACGGCCTCCACGACCGCCTCGTAGTCGACGTTCTCGTCGTGGTCGCCCACGGCGGCCTTGGTCGCCGGCGTGAAGATCGGCTCGGGGAGGCGGGAGCCGTCCTGGAGGCCGGCGGGCAGCTTGATGCCGCACACGTGGCCGGTGTGCCGGTAGTCGAGGAGCCCGGACCCGGTGAGGTAGCCGCGGGCGACGCACTCGACGGGATACATGTCGAGGGGCTCGCACACCACCGCCCGGCCGCGGACGGCCTCGGGCACGTCGGTCGACACGACGTGGTGCGCGACGAGGCCCTTGAGCTGGTCGAACCACCACAGCGACATCCGGGTGAGGATCTCGCCCTTGTCGGGGATGGTCGTGTCGAGCACGAAGTCGTAGGCAGAGATCCGGTCGCTGGCCACCATGAGCAGGCGGCCGGCGTGCTCACCGGACTCGATGCGGTACAGGTCGCGCACCTTGCCGGAGTGCAGGTGGGTGGCGCCGTCGAGCGCCGGGGCGTCGGGGATGTTGTGGTCGGCCACGTGGCGACCCTAGCGGTGCAGCCACCAGGACATCTTGCGGGTGATCCACGGCAGCAGCACGTAGGTCATCAGCGGCGTCATCACCAGCACGGTCAGGAGCACCCGCAGCGGCAGCGGCCACTCGATGACCGGGGTGTGTCCCAGCACCCAGTTGGCGGCCAGGCTGAGCGGGAAGAAGACCATGAAGATGGTGCAGGCCTGCTTCCACCGCGGCGGCGCCGCGGGGGTCGGGGTGAGGGACTCGACGGCGGCGGGCTCGTCGAACCAGCCCTCGATGCCCGTACGCCGCTCGGTCCGCGTCGACTCGATCCGCCCCTGGGCCGCCTCCAGCCACCACGCGCGCTGCGGGCTGGCCTCCCACCGGGCCAGGGCGTCGGCGTCGGCGAAGCGGTAGAGCATGTGCCACTCCGGCGACTCCTCGGAGGGCCGCACCCAGCCGGACCCCAGGAACCCGTCGAAGTTCTCGGCCAGGGACGTGCCGGCCTGCACCCAGGCGCGCATCTCCGTCTCCTGGGACGGGTCGATGTGCCGGGTGACCGAGACGGTGACGGGAGCGGACATGGGAGCCATTGTCGCGGCGAGCGGGGCGTCGTACCGAACCGGCGACGACGGGATCTACGACACAGTGGCGATGCAATCACTACTGACTTAGTCTACTTACACCACTCCGTCCAGACCCCGGGAGCGACCCATGACCCGCACCCCCCGGCCCGACTTCCTCGTGATCGGCGCGCCCAAGGCAGGCACCACGGCGCTGCACGCGGCGCTCGCCCAGCACCCGGACGTGTTCGTCTCCTCGCCCAAGGAGCCCAAGTACTGGCTCTGCGACGGAGCACCGCCGCCGGCCTGGTGCGGACCCGGTGACAAGCACTCCCAGCAGGAGTGGATCTGGCGTGACGACCGCTACTTCCCACTCTTCGCGCCGGCACGCAACGACCAGGCACGCGGCGAGAGCACCCCGTTCTACCTGTGGAGCAAGGGCGCGCACCGCCGCATCGCCGAGCGGCTGCCGGACGTACGACTCGTCGCCGTGGTGCGCGACCCGATCGACCGCGCCTACTCGAACTGGATGCACCTGTGGTCCGACGGCCTCGAGCCGGAGGCGGACTTCGAGACGGCGTTCGCCGCCCAGGACGACCGGGTCCGCGCGGGCTGGGCGCCGTTCTGGCGCTACCGGGACCTGGGGCGTTACGGCGAGCAGCTCGACCACCTCTTCTCCTACGTCGCCCCGGAGCGGGTCCTGGTCCTGCGCTACCGCGACCTGGTCGACGACCCCCGCTCGGCGGTCGACCGGGTGAGCCGCTTCCTGGGCATCCGTGAGGGCCTCGTCGATGCGATCCCCCGCGACAACGCGCGCAGCTTCGTGCCGCCGGGGTGGCGTCCGCGGCTCCTCGGCCCGGTCGTGCGGAGCGGGGCCCGGCTCGGGCAGTTCGCTCCGCCGGAGGTCTGGCGGAAGATGCACCCGTCGCTCATCTCCCTGCTCAGCGACCGCCAGGAGGCGCACCGTCCCCGCCTGGACGCCGCGCAACGCTCACGCCTGCAGGAGTCGTTCGCCGACGACATCGACCTGCTGGCCTCGCTCACCGGTCAGGACTTCTCCGACTGGCTCTCCTGCGACAGCCGGGGCTCCTACAGCGAGCGGGCCGCGACCGTGACCCCGATCAGCGCACGCAGGTGACCAGGTCGTGCGCCCCGTCGGGACGGGCGGCCTCGACGTAGTACCGGACCCGGCCGTCGGGGAGCGGCACAGCACTGGCGTAGCGGAAGGCACCGTCGGAGTACGGCGAGGCGATCGGCGGCCGGCCGGTGCGGGTCAGCTCCACCCCGTCCCAGTGGGCGACGCCGGTCGTCTCGAACCAGTTGGACTCCGCGTCGGGTCGGCCGTCGTAGAGCACCGTGCCCCCGGGGAGCACCGCGCTCACCCGGGCCCCGCGGGCATCCCACTCCCCCGGACGGCCGGCCAGCACCTCGCCGCGGTCCTCCCAGACCAGGCCGTCGGCACTGGTCAGCCGCCGGGTGGTCATCCGGTCCTCCTGCCCCGGCTCGTCGAGGGGGTGGCAGCACAACCACATCTCGTAGCCGTCCTCGCCCACGGTCACCACCGGGTCCTTGACCGCGGTGTCGCGGTCGCCCATGTGCACCCGCTGCCGCACGCCGGCGGGAAGTCCCTCGACCGTGTCGGCCGTCAGGCTGTCGACCCACCAGTGCTTGGAGCCCGGGGTCGCGCACGAGAGGTAGAGCCGCCAGCCGCCCTCGCGCAGCGGCACCAGGACCGGGCGCTCGAAGGACTCGGCCCCGAAGTCCTCGCGCGACACCTCGGCCACCGGCTCGAACCGCACGCCGTCGGCGGAGCGGGCCACGACGACCGAGACCCCGCGACCGTCGGTGAGCGGGCGGCGTACCCGCCAGGTCAGYCAGGTCACGCCGTCGACCATCACGGCGCTCGCCGCCCCGGCCCAGTTGCCCGGCCCGTCGCCGGGCGCGGGCACCACGACCTCGACGTCGTCATGCGTGGGCGGGGAAACGGTGCTGGTCGTCATGGGACCACGATAGTCGACCAGATCGCTGGGGATAGTGCGTCAGTGCGTGGGCGCCCGCTTCCGGGTGGTGAGAAGGTGGCGGGGATGACACAGCACGAGGAGGCCGGCGCAGCCCCGGCCGAGCAGCGGGAGTACGTCCCCGACCCCCGGCGGTGGCGGATCCTCGCGGTGTCGCTGCTGGTCGGCTTCATGTCCCTGCTCGACGTCACGATCGTCAACGTGGCGATCCCCTCGATCCGGGCCGGGCTGGGGGCATCGACCAGCGCGGTGCAGTGGGTGGTGTCCGGCTACGCCCTGGCGTTCGGGATGACCCTCGTCGCCGGCGGCCGGCTGGGCGACGCGCACGGACGCCGCCGGATGATGACGATCGGGCTCCTCGGCTTCATCCTCTCCAGCGCGGCGGTCGGGCTCGCGCCCAACGCCGCTGCCATCGTCATCGCCCGGCTGGTGCAGGGCGCCAGCGCCGGACTGCTCACGCCGCAGAACTCGGGCCTCATCCAGCAGCTGTTCCGGGGCGACGAGCGGGGTCGGGCCTTCGGGATGTTCGGCTTCACGGTCGCGGTGGCCTCGGCCGCCGGTCCCCTCATCGGGGGCCTGCTCATCGGCGCGCTCGGCGAGGACAACGGCTGGCGGGCGCTCTTCCTGGTCAACGTCCCGATCGGACTGGTCGCACTGGTGCTGATCCTCCGGCTGGTCCCGGACAACCCCGGAGGTCGCGAGGCGGTCGAGGACACCCGCATCGACGTGCCCGGGGCCCTGCTGCTCGGCCTCGCCGTCGTCTCCGTGCTCTACCCGCTGATCAGCCTCGAGGGCGGCGCCCGTTGGCCGCTGCTGATCGCGCTCGCGTTCCCGGCACTGGCGTGGGCGTTCCTGCGCTGGGAGCGGCGCACGGTGGAGCGCGGGCACCCGCCCCTGCTCGACGTCTCCCTGCTCAGCGGGCTGCCGGGCTACGCCAACGGGCTGCTGGTCGGCACCTTGTACTTCACCGGCTTCACTGGGATCTTCCTGGTGCTGTCGGTCCACCTCCAGGAGGGCGTCGGCTTCTCGCCGCTGCAGGCCGCGCTGCTGATGACGCCCTTCGCGGTCGGGGCCGCGACCACGTCCCCGCTGGCCGGGCGACTGGTGGGGCGGATGGGTCGGCGGGTCACCCTGCTCGCGCTCTCGGTGATGATGACCGGTACGGCGCTCGCGGCCTGGCTGGTCACCTCGCCCTCCGACACCCTGTGGTGGACGCTCGCCCCTGCGATGTTCCTCGCCGGCATCGGCGGTGGTGGGGTCATCTCCCCCAACTTCACCCTGACGCTCGCCGAGGTCCCACCACAGATGGGCGGTGCCGCCGGCGGTGCGCTCCAGACCGGCCAACGCATCGGCTCCGCGCTCGGGGCCGCACTGCTGATGACCGTCTACCAGGCCGCGCAGGCCTTCACATCCGTCGAGGTCGCCGCGCGCTGGGCGCTGATCGCCGCGCTCGTGGTGCTGTCGATCGCGTTGGCGGCCGCCGTGCGGTCCTGGCGCCTCGGCGACTGAGCAGCACTCAGTAGCGGACCCGGAAGCCCCGGTCACCGGTCACGGCGGCCTCACGGACGGCGACGTCGCGGACCTTCGAGCCCGTGGGCCCGCGACGGCACCAGGCGACGAGCGCGTCGACCGCGTCCCGTTCGCCCTCGAGGTGCGCAGCCACCGAGCCGTCGGGCTCGTTGCGCACCCAGCCGGTCACCCCGAGCCGCTCGGCCTCCTGCTGGGTCGCGGCGCGGTAGGCGACGCCCTGCACCCGGCCGGTGACGTGGAGGTCGACGGCGGTGGACGCGGGGCCGGWGGTCACAGGATGGYGCCCGGTGAGTACGCCGCCGCGGCCGGGTGCTCGGCGGCCAGCGCCTCGACCCGCGCCACCACCGCCCGGGTCTGCGCGACCGCGGCGCCGGTGAACTCGATCGGCTCGGCCACCAGGCCGTCGATCTCCTCGCGACTCAGCCCGAGGCGGGGGTCGGCGGCGAGCCGGTCGAAGACGTCGTTGTCGGCCCGCCCCCGGCGCATGTCGAGGGCAACCCCGACGGCGGCCTCCTTGATCGCCTCGTGGCCGGTCTCGCGGCCGACGCCCTTGCGGACTGCGGCCATCAGGACCTTGGTGGTGGCCAGGAACGGCAGGTAGCGGTCCAGCTCGCGCTGGATGACCGCCGGGAAGGCGCCGAACTCGTCGAGCACCGTCAGGAACGTCTGGAAGAGACCGTCGACGGCGAAGAAGGCGTCGGGCAGCGCCACGCGGCGTACGACGGAGCAGGACACGTCGCCCTCGTTCCACTGGTCGCCGGCGAGCTCGCCGATCATCGACAGGTAGCCGCGGGTGATGACGGCCAGGCCGTTGACCCGCTCGCAGGAGCGGGTGTTCATCTTGTGCGGCATGGCCGACGAGCCGACCTGCCCCTCCTTGAAGCCCTCGGTCACCAGCTCGATGCCGGCCATCAGCCGGATCGTGGTGGCCAGGTTGGAGGGCGCGGCGGTCAGCTGGACCAGGGCGGAGAGCACGTCGAAGTCCAGCGAGCGTGGGTAGACCTGACCGACGCTGGTGAGCACGTGGTCGAAGCCGAGGTGGGCCGCGACCCGGGTCTCGAGCTCGTCGAGGCGGGTCGCGTCGCCGCCGAGCAGGTCGAGCATGTCCTGGGAGGTGCCCATCGGGCCCTTGATGCCACGCAGCGGGTAGCGCGCGAGCAGCTCCTCGACCCGCTGGACCGCGATGAGCAGCTCGTCGGCGACGGTCGCGAAGCGCTTGCCCAGCGTGGTCGCCTGCGCGGCGACGTTGTGCGAGCGGCCGGCCATGACGGTGGTCTCGTGCTCGGCGGCCAGGCGGGCGAGCCGGGTCAGGGTGGCGACGGCGCGGTCGCGCAACAGGGCCAGCGACTGCCGGACCTGGAGCTGCTCGACGTTCTCGGTGAGGTCGCGGCTGGTCATGCCCTTGTGGATGTGCTCGTGGCCGGCAAGCGCCGCGAACTCCTCGATGCGGGCCTTCACGTCGTGACGGGTGATCCGCTCGCGGCCGGCGATGGAGGCGAGGTCGACCTGGTCCACGACCTTCTCGTAGGCCTCGATGACACCGTCGGGGACGTCCACCCCCAGGTCGCGCTGGGCGGTGAGCACGGCGATCCACAGCTGCCGCTCGAGCACGATCTTGTGCTCGGGACTCCAGATGGCGGCCAGGTCGGCGCCGGCGTAGCGGGTGGCGAGGACGTTCGGAACGGTCATGTCATGACTCCAGGTGGTCGGGCAGCGTCAGGGGTCGGTCGATCTCAGGAGCAGGGCGCCAGGACTCCCAGTCCTCGCTGAGGGGCCAGCCACGGGGGTCGACGACCTCGGCGCGGACGCGGTCGGCGAGCGCGCGGACCACGTCGGCCTGCGCTGGGTCGAAGCGGCCGGCCGCGGTGAACGCCGCCAGCTCGTCCTCGTCCTTGAGCCACAGCTGGCCGTCGGCGTCGAGCCACAGGTCCAGGACGAGGTCGCGCGTGTGCACCCGCGGCTCGCCCGAGACCGGACGGTCGTGCACCAGCTCGAGGTTGACGTAGTGGCCGGCGAAGGACCCGTCGTCCTCCCAGAAGTACCAGAGCGACCACGGCACTCCCGTCGGGGCGATGCGCAGGATCCCGGAGCCGTCCCACGTCCGCCGGAGGCGGTCGACGTCCTGGCCGGCGCTGAGGGCGGCCCGCTCCTCCAGGCTGCGCTCGCGCATGCCCCTGCCGTCCCGCGGCACGGCGGCCAGCCGCTCGGAGCCGGCGGGGAGCCAGGCGACCAGTCCGCGCTCGTCGTCGCGCACCACCCGCAGCACGTCGACGCCCAGGGCGTAGTGCCACGTCATGACGGCGCCGCCCTCGAAGTACGGCGCCGGGCCGGGAGCCCGCACCGGGCCGTCGGGCATGGGCCACCGCAGGTCCGCGAGCAGGGCCAGGTCGGGCTCCACGCCCGCGGCCACGGGACCGGAGAGCCGGGTCATGGTGCCACCGGAGTCGGTGAGCACCTGCTCGTCGTCGGACGTCCCGGTCACCTCAGGACTCCCGGGCGGGAGCGGTGAGCGAGGCGCCCTCGACGACACCCAGCGGTTCGGCGGCGATGTCCCGGCGCCACTGCGCACCCGGGAMCGAGATGGTGTTGATGCCCTCGTAGGCCTTGGCCCGGGCGTCGGCGACGTCGGTGCCGGTGGCCCGGACCGCGAGCACCCGTCCTCCGGCGGTGACGAGCTCCCCCGCCTCGTTGCGCGCGGTCCCGGCGTGGACGACGTCGACGTCGGTCTCCACCTCGAGCGTCTCGGTGCCGACGACCACGTCGCCCTTCGACGACGACTCGGGGTACCCCGCGCTGGCCATCACCACGGTCACCGAGGCGCCCTCGGCGAACGTCGGGGCGGGTACGGCGCCGAGGTCGCCGTCGGCGGCCGCCCTGAGCAGGTCGCCGAGCGAGGACGTCAGCAGGGCGAGCACCGGCTGGACGTCGGGGTCGCCGAAGCGGCAGTTGAACTCGATCACCCGCGGGCCGTCGGCGGTGAGCGCGAGCCCGACGTACAGGGTGCCGACGAAGGGAGCGCCGCGTCGCACCATCTCGTCGAGGGTGGGCTGGACGACACTTGCGAGGACCTCGTCGGCGAGGTCGGCGGGCGCCCACGGCAGAGGCGAGTAGGCACCCATCCCGCCGGTGTTGGGGCCGCGGCCGCCGTCGAGGATGCGCTTGAAGTCCTGCGCGGGCTGCAGCGCCCGGGCCGTGGTCCCGTCGCAGACGGCGAAGAGGGAGACCTCGGGACCGTCGAGGAACTCCTCGACCACGACCTGCTCGCAGGCCGTGGCGTGCGCCAGCGCCTCTGCGCGGTCGGTGGTCACCACGACGCCCTTGCCGGCGGCGAGGCCGTCCTCCTTGACGACGTACGGCGCGCCCAGCGCATCGAGCGCGGCGGCCGCCTCGGCCGGGGTGGTGCACACGAAGGAGCGGGCCGTCGGCACCCCGGCGGCGGCCATCACGTCCTTGCTGAAGGCCTTGGACCCCTCGAGCCGCGCGGCCTCCCGCGAGGGGCCGAAGCAGGCGATGCCCGCCGCGCGCACGGCGTCGGCCACCCCCGCGACCAGCGGCGCCTCCGGCCCGACGACGACCAGGTCGACCGCCAGGCTCGTCGCCAGCGCGGCCACCGCGGCCCCGTCCATCGGGTCGACGTCGTGCAGCGTGGCGACCGCGGCGATACCCGGGTTGCCCGGCGCGGCGTGCACCTCGGCGTCGGGATCGAGGGCCAGGGAGCGGGCCAGCGCGTGCTCGCGGCCGCCGGTGCCGATGACGAGGGACTTCACGGGCGTTGATCCTATCGGCGGGCCGGGCCGGCGGATGTCCCGCGGGACTCAGTCGTGGACGGTGAGCGTCTGCTCGCGACCCGGACCGACGCCGACGCCCCAGATGCGGGCGCCCGAGATGTCCTCCAGCGCACGCACGTAGGTCTGTGCCTGGGCCGGCAGCTCGGCGAAGGTGCGGCACCCGGAGATGTCGGAGTTCCAGCCCTCGAAGGTCTCGTAGACCGGCTTGGCGTGGTGGAACTCGGTCTGGGTCATCGGCATCTCGTCGACGCGCGTGCCGTCGATCTCGTAGCCGACGCAGACCGGGATCTCGTCCCAGGCGCCGAGGATGTCGAGCTTGGTGAGGAAGAACTCGGTGAGGCCGTTGACGCGGGCGGCGTAGCGCGCGACCACGGCGTCGTACCAGCCACAGCGACGGGTGCGGCCGGTCGAGACGCCGATCTCGCCGCCGAGGCGCTGCAGCTCGAGGCCGTTGTCGTCGAAGAGCTCGGTGGGGAACGGTCCCGACCCGACGCGGGTCGAGTAGGCCTTGATGACCCCGATGACGCGGTCGATGCGGGTGGGCCCGATGCCGGCACCGGTGCACACCCCGCCGGCGATCGCGTTGGACGACGTCACGAACGGGTAGGTGCCGTGGTCGACGTCGAGCATGGTGGCCTGGGCGCCCTCGAAGAGCACCGTCCTGCCCTGGTCGAGCGCCTGGTTGAGCAGCAAGGAGGTGTCGGCGACCATCGGACGCAGCCGCTCAGCGTAGGACAGCAGCTCCTCGACGACGGCGTCGGCGTCGACGGCGCGCCGGTTGTAGACCTTGGTGAGCAGGTGGTTGCGGACGTCGAGGGCGGCCTCGACCTTCTGCTGGAGGATGCCCTCGTCGAAGAGGTCGGCGACGCGGATGCCGACGCGGTTGATCTTGTCGGCGTACGCCGGGCCGATCCCGCGGCCGGTGGTGCCGATCTGGTTCTTGCCGAGGAAGCGCTCGGTGACCTTGTCCATCGTCGAGTGGTACGACGCGATGACGTGCGCATTGGCGCTGACGACCAGGCCACCCATCTCGACACCGCGCTCGAGGAGCCCGTCGAGCTCGCGGAAGAGCGCCTCCGGCGAGACGACGACGCCGTTGGCGATGACGCTCGTGGCGCCCGGCGTCAGGATGCCGCTGGGGAGCAGGTGGGTGGCGTACTTCTCGCCGTTGATGACGATGGTGTGGCCGGCGTTGTGCCCGCCGCTCGTGCGGACCACGTAGTCGATGGTCTCGTTGGTGGCGAGCAGGTCGGTGGCCTTGCCCTTGCCCTCGTCACCCCACTGGGCACCGAGTACGACGATCGCGGGCATCGCAGCCCTCCTCAGATATCCGGCTCTGCCCACGAGAGGCGTGGCCCAAAAGAAACAGCCCCGGCACACGTGCACCGGAGCTCTTGCGACATCACGTTACCGCACCCGGCGGCCGCCGGACCCGATCGTGCCCGCACGGCCGCGACGGGGGGTCGACTACTGTCCAGCCGTGGACCCGATGCTCGTGATCACCAACGCCGAGGCCGGCACCTCCGACCAGGAGACCCTGGACCTCGCCCTGACCATCCTGCGCGAGCAGACGTCGGTCGAGGTGGCCGCGACCTCCAACCCCGGGGAGCTCGACGGCGTGCTGCACCGGGCGGGGTCCCGACGGATCGTGGTCGCCGGCGGCGACGGCAGCCTCCACGCGGTGGTCGCGGCGCTGCACAAGCGCCACGAGCTCGCCGACCGCACCCTGGCCCTGCTCCCGCTCGGCACCGGCAACGACTTCGCCCGGGGCACCGGCATCCCCCTCCCCATCGAGGACGCGGCCCGGCTCGTGCTCGAGGGCGAGCCCCGCCCGGTCGACCTCATCGTCGACGAGACCGGCTCCGTGGTCGTCAACAACGTGCACGTCGGCACCGGCGCCCAGGCCAGCCGCAAGGGCCACAAGTGGAAGCAGCGCCTCGGCTCGATCGGCGTCGGCAAGGTCAACATCGGCAAGCTCGGCTACCCCATCGGCGCGCTGCTCGCCGCCTTCCACCCGCCGCACCGCCGGCTGCGCGTCGAGGTCGACGGCACGGTCGTCAACGACGTCGACCAGCCGGTGCTGATGGTCGCCATCGGCAACGGCGCCAACGTCGGCGGCGGCACCGAGGTCACCCCGGACGCCGACCCCGAGGACGGCCGGCTCGACGTGATGATCAGCCGCGCGATCAGCCCCCGCGCCAAGCTCGGCTACGTCGCCCAGCTGCGCAAGGGCGAGCACCAGGAGCGCGACGACGTCGTGAGCCTGCGCGGCTCGACCGTCTCGGTCACCGGCGAGGAGTTCTGGGTCTCCGCGGACGGCGAGATCTACGGCCCCGAGCGCAGCCGCACGTGGCGCATCGAGCGGGCGGCGTACAAGATGGTCCTGCCCCGCTGACCCCTCCCCTCACGGGGTCGCGCCGGCCGAGGGCGACACCGCCCCGGAGGTCGTCGACGACGGGGACGGTGAGGCGCTCGACGTGCTGGTGCTCGGGGACGCGCTGGAGGACGCGCTCGGCGACGTGGTCGACGACGTCGTGCCGGGGGACGTGGTGGTGCCCGTCGTCGACGGCGACGTCGTGGTGGAGCTGGTGGTCGGAGCGGGCGGCGTGGACGACGTCGGCGCGGAAGGCGTGGTCGTGGTCGGCGCCGGCGTGGTGGGGGTGGTCGACGGCGTCGGCGAGGGCGTGGACGACGGCACGGACGGTGTGGTCGAGGGCGACTCGGATTCGCTCGGGCTCTCGCCGGGCGAGGTCGTGGCCGACGGCGCCGGCTCGATGACCGGGGCCTCGCCCAGGATGCCGACGATCTCGGCCTTGAACGCCTCGAGCTGCGCGTCGATCTCGGTGAGGGTGTAGCCGGTGATCCCCTGCGCGAACTCGAGCAGGCGGCCCCAGACCTCCCCCAGCGCCCGGAGCTGTGCCTCGCCGGGCTCGCCGGGGACCGTCAGGACCAGCTGGTTGGCGATCGCGGCGGTGATGCACTGGTAGCAGTCGTAGTTGGCGGCCACGGCGAGGTTCTGGGGTACGACGACCTGCGCGTCCTCGCTGATGAGAACCACCTGGAACGCCACGGCGACCGCGACGCAGTCCGAGCAGGACGCGTAGGCGTGTGCCTCGTTGCCGTTGTAGACCTCGTCGCCGTCCGCCCAGATCAGCGCGAACGCGAGGTCGTAGGTGACCGAGCCGTCGGTGGTGTTGACCGCGAGGGCCTGGTTGTCGCCCTCCTCGGGCGCCAGCGGCTTGTCGAAGGGCATCACCCAGGTGTCGTCGTCGGGGACGGCCCCGTCCGTCGCGGGCACCTCCTCGACATCGTCGGGGGCCGAGTCCGTCCCGTCGGTGGCCACGTCGGTCGGCTCCCCGGCGATCGGGGTGTCCTGCTCCGCGCCGGTGTCGGTGCCGGGTTCCTCCCCCGCCCCGTCGCTGGTCGGCACCAGCACCATCGCGAGCTCGGGGTCGTCCTTGGTCGGCACGGTGCCGCCCTCGGGGAGCATGGCCACGAGTGGGCGTCCGTCCGAGAGGCGCTTGCGGGCCGCGGTCCCCGGTGGCGGGCCGTCGTCCTCGGGGAGGTCCGCGGCGGCCCGGGCAAGCCCGGCGGCCGGCGCGTCCTGCAGCAGGGTGGTGAGGAGACCGCGCTCGTCGGGCTCGATGGGGCGGTAGGTGTCCGGTGCGGGCCACCACGCCCAGGCGAGACCGGTCAGCATCACGGTGCTCAGCGCCGCCGCCAGCACCCGCTTGGGCGCCGACCCGCGGCTCCACCCGGCGAGGCCGCGGAACCAGCGCAGCCCCATGCGTCCCAGGATCAGGGCGCACGCCACGACGGGCAGCACGACGGAGAGCACCTGCAGCACGTGGGCCGCGACGTCGATCGGGGTGCCGGTCGACCAGGCCGCGCCGAGCTCCTCGGTGTCCGCGCGGACGGCCGAGCCCGCGCTGCCCAGCATGCGCGGCACCGCGGTGACCAGGGCGTAGAGCATCAGTCCCATGAGCGGGACGGTGACCAGCACCCACAGGGTGATCACGACGCGGGCCCAGGGGGTCAGGACACGGTTCTCCGGCGAGCTCCACCGGTGCGGGAGGAGTCCCAGGAGCGTGGGACGGATGCGCTGGTAGAGATCGGGCACGCCGGCGAGGTCTGCCAGCAGGTGGTAGCCGTCGAAACGGAGCAGCGGCAGCAGCTGCTGGACCATCTGCAGCACCTGGGTCGCGACGAGCAGCAGCAGTGCCTCCCAGCCCGAGACCCACCACCACCCGAAGGTGAGGACCGCGACGATGGCGTTGAAGTAGAGGCCGCCCAGGTCGGTGCGGATCCGCCCGGCCCGGCCGAGGCGGTAGCTGTCGGTGACGTCGGTGTAGAACGCCGGCCAGACGAGGTAGAGCCCCGCCCCCATGACACCGGGCTCGGCACCGCTGTAGCGGGCCGCGGCCGCGTGGCCGAACTCGTGGAAGCCGCCGGACAGGACTGTCATCACGAAGACGAGCAGGAGCAGGTGGGGACGGTCGAAGGCGTCGTAGGCCGACGCACCGAGGCCGCGCTCGAAGAAGACCCAGATCAGGACGGCCGCGAAGGCGAGGACCACCACGGCGGCGACGACCGGCCGGAACAGGACGCGGAAGGGGTCGGTGAGCCGATGGGTCGTCCGCGGATCGGTGACGGACACCTTGAGCTTGAGGGCCAGCAGGGGGTTGGAGCGTCGCAGCTCCGGCTCGGAGCCGTCGGCCGGCCGCACCAGCCCCAGCGGGCGCAGGTGGCCGTCCACCAGGGTCCGTACATCGTCCGCGGAGACGCGTCGCTGCATCCTCGCGCCGACCTCCTCGGCGACCTCGTCCCAGCCACGGCCGCCGTCCGATGCCTCGAGGACCAGGTAGAGCAGCGGCGTGAGCTGGAGGACCTGCCCGTCGTTGCGTCGTACGAGGGCGGGCGGGGTCCGGTAGCCGGACCCCACCATCTCCCCGATGAGCTGGACGCCGTCGACGCGGACGGGCCCGTCGACCAGGGTCGTCACCGCATGGAGCTGCCGGCGGGCCCGGTGGCCGACTGCTCGACCGTCGAGGTGCCGGTCACGTCGGTCGCGGCCCCGGGCTCGACAGGCTCGGTCGCCGCCGGGTCGGTCGCCGCCGGGTCGGTCGTCGCCGGGTCGTCGGTCGACGCCGTGTCGGTGTCGACCGGCTCGACGGACGACTGGTCGATGTCGGACACCTGGTCGGAGGTCGCCTCAGCGCCTCCGGTGACCGACTGGGTGATGATCGCGTCCTGCTGGGCGATCGCGACCGCCTCCGAGTTGTCGGAGAGGATGTTGGCGGCCACGGAGGCGTCGATGGGCGCCGCGACGTTGGCGTTCGCCGCGACCGCGCCGTTGATCGGCGCGGCCAGGTCGGCGTCGAGGTCGACGTTGACGTCCACGTTGAGCAGGTTGCCGTCGAGCAGGTCGCCGGTGTCCAGGCCGCCGACGGTGTCGGTGGCGTCGTCGAGGACCTGGCCCACTGTGCCGACGACGTTGCCCGCGGTGTCGAGGACCTCACCCGTGGCCTCGTTGAGCGTCCCCACGACGGTGCCGTCGGGTGCGACGACGTTGCCGGTGGCCCCGTCGAGCGTGCCGATGACGGCGCCGGTGGAATCCACGACGACGCTGCCGTCCACGGGCGCACCGGCCACCGCGGCGAGGTCGTCGGTGCCGGCGAGGCCGTCCGTGCCGGTGGTCTGGGCTGCGGGCTCGGCGGCGGGCTGGGTGGCGTCGCCGGTGGCCGTCGACGCGTCGAGGATGCCGTCGCCGGTGCCGTCCGTGCCGCCGGTCGCGGTGGAGGTCCCGCCCTCGGTGGTGTCGCCCTGGTCGATGGTGCTGTCCTGGATGCCGGTGGCCACGGCGTCGGCGTCCACCGTCTGCGTCACCTGGACGCCCTGGTCGGACAGGGCCTGCGCCGAGGAGTTGTCGCTCAGCACGTTGGCGCTCACCGCCGCGTCGATGGGGGCGACCACGTTGGCGTTGAGGGCCACGGCCAGGTCGATGGGAGCGGCACCGTCGATGGCCAGGTCGACGTCGGCGGCCAGGTCGAGGATCGACACGACCTCCTTGTCGGGAAGCGCGGTCACACCCTCGCCGGCCAGCTCCTCAGCGGTCAGGGGGGTGGACTCGTGCGTGCTCATGCGGTCTCCTCGAAGCGTCCGGCAAGGGTGGGTGCGGACCCCGTCAACGGGCCGGCGGAGCCGGAGGTTACGACGGATCGCACTTTTCGTTGCCGGATCCATCCGCAGGGGTGGGAAGACCACCCGGGGGGTGCTCCCCCGCCGCAGCCGGCTAGATCCAGCCCCGACGGCTGGCCTCGACGCCCGCCTGGAAGCGGGTGTCCACTCCCAGGTCGGACATCAGTGAGGCGATGCGACGACGGACGGTCCGCAGGCTGAGGCCGAGCTTGCGGGAGATCATCTCGTCGGTGGCGCCGGCCACCAGCTGCTCCAGCAGGAACCGGCGCAGGTCGGGGCGCGCCGAGCCCCCGTCGAGCTCGGGCACCGGCGAGGCCCGCGCCCAGATCGAGTCGAACCACAGCGTCAGCGCGGCGACCACGGAGCGCTGGCGCACGTGCACGCGGGGCTCGTCGGCGAAGCCGAGCGGCTCCGGCAGGACGGCGTGCGCGTCCCCGAGGATGAACATCCGGGTCGGGACCTCGGAGATGACCCGGACCTGCTCGCCCACCCGGGCCCGCGCCCGCAGCGCCTCGGGCGCCTCGGAGAGGGCCCGGATCGGGTAGATCGCGCGCGATCGGCGCCCGGTCGCCATGGCCTCGGCGAGCAGCTGGCTCACGGCCGACTCGCGCGGCATCGCCCACGCGTCCGGACGCAGCCAGAGCATGTCGCCGCGGCTGGTCCGCAGCATCTGGCCGATCAGCTCGAGCGGGTTGCCGCCCGAGCTCAGCTCGCCGTCGAGGGGACGTACGTCGGCCAGGTCGCGCTCGTCGGGGCGGGTGGTGGCGGCCACGAGGTGGGGCACGACCCCGGCCAGCGCGGCCAGCCGGTCGTGCGACGTCGCGGCCCGACGCGACTCGCGCCGGACCAGCTCCGCCACGGCCAGCGCCATGGGCGGCACCATCACCCGGTCGTCCTGCAGCTCGACCAGCCCCAGCTCCATCAGCGGGGCCAGGTCGTGGAGCAGGCTGCGAGGCGTCTCGTGGACCAGTCGCGCCATCCCCTGCAGGGTGTGCCCGGACGCCGGGGCGACCCGGAAGTAGAGCTGCTCGGCCGCACGGTCGAGGCCCAGGGCGGACAGGGCGGAGGACGGGCTGTTGGTGACCACGGTGGCAGGTTAGTGCCACCGGCACCCGCGAGCCACGTGGCAGGCAGCGGCCACGGCGATACTTCTACCGGTGCCGCGCGGGGGTGCGGCCCGGACTGCTCCCCTCGGGGAGCGTGGGCGTCGAAGTCGCCGCAGGGGACGACTTCGGCGCCCTTGTCATTTCCGGACCCTCGTCGGCCCCTCGTCGGCCCCTCGTCGGGCCGGTCGTGCGGGCGGCCGATAATCTGCGGCCATGGCACGTGGTGGACGGCAGGGCGGACAGCAGGGAGAGCCCATCGACTGGGTGACCCGCGCCGCCGACGACGCGATCCGGCACGCGGGCGAGGGGAACAAGGTCACCGTCGCCTCGGGCGCCAGTCCCTCCGGGCCGATCCACCTGGGCAACCTGCGGGAGTTCCTCACGCCGCACTTCGTCGCCGAGGAGCTGCGCCGCCGCGGCGTCGAGACCCGCCACCTGCACAGCTGGGACGACTACGACCGATTCCGCAAGGTGCCGGCCGGCGTGCCCGCCGAGTGGGCCGACCACATCGGCCGCCCGCTCTCGGCCGTCCCCGACCCGTGGGGCTGCCACCCGTCGTGGGCCGAGCACTTCAAGGAGCCGCTCCGGACCTCCCTCGCCGAGCTGGGCGTGGAGATGGACGAGATCAGCCAGACGGAGATGTACCGGGCGGGCACCTACCGCGAGCAGATCCTGCACGCCATCCGCCACCGCGACCGGATCGAGGAGGTGCTGGGGCGCTACCGCACCAAGGCCGCCCCGGCCGCGGAGACCGAGGAGGAGGCCGCCGAGCTGGCCGAGTCCGTCGCCAACGACGAGGACGACGCCAACGAGGCCGGCAGCTCTACCAGTCCGTGGGCCCGGTTCCCCTACAAGCCGTGGTGCGCCACCTGCGGGCGCGACACCACCGACGTCACGGCGTACGACGACGAGACCACCGACCTCGCCTACACCTGCCGCGAGTGCGGCCACTCGGGCGTCACCAACGTCGCCACGCAGGACGAGGGCAAGCTCGTCTGGAAGGTCGACTGGCCGATGCGCTGGGCCTGGGAGAAGGTCGACTTCGAGCCCGCCGGCCTCGACCACATGACGCCCGGGTCGTCGTACACCGTGGGCCAGGAGCTGGTGTCCTCCGTCTTCGGCTGGGAGGCCCCCGCGCGGGTGACCTACGCGTTCGTCGGCATCGCCGGCATGCAGAAGATGTCGTCGTCGAGCGGCGGCGTCCCCACCCCGGCCGACGCGCTGGAGATCCTCGAGGCGCCGATGGTGCGCTGGCTCTACACCCGCCGCGCGCCCAAGCAGGCCTTCACCATCGACTTCGGTCCCGAGGTCGTGCGCCTGTACGACGAGTGGGACGCCCTGGGCCGCAAGGCCGCCGACCCCGCCAAGCGCGACGCCCACGTGCTCGCCTTCGAGCGCGCGTCGTCCACGCACGCGGCCGGCCGGCTGCCCACGCCGGCCGTGGTCGTGCCGTTCCGGGTGCTCTCCTCGGTCGCCGACGTGACGGCCGGGTCCCGCGACCAGATCAGCCGCATCGTCGGCGACGTCGGTCACGCGCACGCGTCCGTCGACGACCTCCAGCCGCGGCTCGACCGGGCGATGGCGTGGACCGCGGCGCTGCCCGAGGACGAGCGCACCACCGTGCGCGAGACCCCGGACGCCGAGCGGCTCGCCTCGCTCAGCGAGGACGAGGAGCTGTGGCTGCGGATCTTCCTGGACCGCCTGCCCGCCTCCATGGACCTCGACGAGGTGACCGCCGTCGTCTACGGCGTGCCCAAGGTGGCGCGCGGCCTCGGCTTCGAGGACGCCCCGACCGAGCAGGTCAAGGCCGACCAGAAGGACTTCTTCCGGCTGCTCTACAACCTGCTGGTGTCGGCCGACCGCGGGCCGCGGCTGCCCACCCTCGTCGTGGCGCTCGGGCACGACACGGTCCGGACCCTGCTCGGGGCGGGCTCCTGACGGACCGCCGATGTCCCCTGCGGGTCAGGGCAGCACGGGGATGCGCGACCTGACCCGGGCGACCAGGTCGAGGTCCACCTCGCCGACGAGCAGCCCCGGGTCCGCGTCGAGCCGCTGGCGCACGGCCCCGAGCGGGTCGACCAGGGCACTTCGGCCGACCCCGAGGGGAGCGCCCCGCACCGGTTCCTGCCACGCCTGCCCGGCCGCGAGGAGCCAGGCCTGGGCGTCGAGGGCCCGGGCCCGCACGAGCACGTCCCACTGGTCGGCCTTGCCGGGTCCGTCCCCCCACGATGCCGGCAGCACGACGACCTCGGCCCCCCGGGCGCCGAGCGCGGTGAACTGGTCGGCGAACCGCACGTCGTAGCAGGTGGCGAGCCCGACCCGCACCGGTCCGGCGTCCCCACCGTCGACGTCCACGACGACGTAGCCCTCCCCCGGCGCGACCGTGTCGGACTCCCGGGAGTCGAAGGCGTCGAAGAGGTGGACCTTGCGGTACGTCGCGTCGCCGGACGGCCCCGTGACGAGCAGCGTGTTGTGCACCCGGCCGTCGTCGGCCGGCTCGAAGAGCCCCACCACCGCCGTCACCCCGGCGGCGGCCGCGGCGTCACGGATGCCGCTGGCGAACGGACCGTCGAGGGGTTCCGCGGAACGGGCCGGGTTGCGGGCGAAGCTGGCCATCGTGGCCTCGGGCAGCACGATCAGACGAGCGCCCGCGTCGGCGGCCCGGCGTACGGCCGTGACGGCATCGTGGAGGTTGGCGACGGGGTCGGTCCCACTGCGCACCTGGGCGGCGGCCACCGTGATCGTGCGCGAACCTGTGGTGGGACGTGTGGGCGAACCGGCCATGGCGACCCCTCCGGACTGCTATGAAGCGAGGATGAACACCCCACGATCGGGGCGCGAACGTGCCTATGAGTATCTCCGGACGTCGGTCCTCACCGACCCGGGGCTGGTCGGGACGTTCATCAACGAGCAGGACGTGGCCGCTGCGGTCGGCGTCTCACGCACCCCGGTCCGGGAGGCGCTGCTGCGCTTGGCGGCCGAGGACCTCGTCCAGCTCCAGCCCAACCGCGGCGCCTTCCTCGCCCCCGTCAGCCCCGAGCAGACGCGCCAGATCCTGCAGGCCCGCGGGGTGATCGAGACGTGGGCGGCGCGGCACTGCCTCGCCGCCGGGACGGTCCCGCTCGGCGCCCTGGGAGCACGGTTGCGCGAGCAGGAGTCCCTGCGCCCGGAGGACCCCGACGAGGAGTTCGCGCGCATCGACGCCGAGTTCCACGTGCTGCTGGTCCGCGCCGCCGGCAATCCGCTGCTCGAGCGGATGTACGACGGGCTGCACGCGCGCCACGTCCTGCTCGGCATCACCGCCGCCCGCCGCCACGGGCTCCAGCGGGAGAGCGTCGTCCGAGAGCACCGCGCCATCCTGGCGGCGATGGCAAGTGGTGACCCCGACGCCACCGAGCGGGAGATCTGGCAGCACCTCGCCGAGACGCAACGGGTGCTCACCGGCGTCGAGCGCCCCACGACCGGCGTGGGAGGCTAGTCGCATGAGTACTGGTCCCTTCACGGGCGGCGACCTGATGGCCGGCCCCCCGCCCACCCACCTCCCCGCGGACCCGGCCGACGCCGAGCTCGCCGGCGGCGACGCGCCGGCCACCGTCGTGCGCCGCCACCCCGCCTCCCCGGCCGCGTGGGCCGCCCTCGCACTCCAGGCCCAGGAGGCCGGCGCCGACGACGTCACCGTCTACGCCTACTCCCGCGTCGGCTACCACCGGTCGCTCGACATGCTGCGCCGCAACGGGTGGAAGGGCCACGGCCCGGTGCCGTGGGAGCACGAGCCCAACCGCGGCTTCCTGCGGTCCCTGGCCCTGCTCGCCCTCAGCGCCCGCGCGATCGGCGAGACCGAGGAGTGGGAGCGCTGCTCGGGCTTCCTGCGCGACTCGAGCCCCGCGGCGGCCGACGCCCTGCTGTGACCCGGGTCGGGGGCGTGGTGTGAAGTGAGTCACGGGGAGTAACCTCCCGCGCATGACACTCGGGCAGAACCCCCCTCCGTCGCGCCCCCAGCCGGGCGCCACCCCTGAAATCCCACCCACGAACCGCGGCAGGATGGCGCTCGCCGGCGTGCTGCTGATGATCCCGATCATCGCCCTGATGTGGGTGCCGTCGTACGCGAAGACCGACCCGGAGCTCTTCGGCTTCCCGTTCTTCTTCTGGTACCAGTTCCTCTGGGTCTTCCTGTGCTCCGGCCTGACCTGGACGGCCTACAAGCTCACCCTGTCCGCTCGCCCGCCTCGCACCCCCAAGGCCGACCGATGAGCGCGCAGGTGGCCGTGATGGCGGCCGACACCGGCGTCAACGGCGTCGCACTGGCGGTGTTGATCGTGCTGTTCCTGATCGTCACGGTCGCGGGCTTCATGGCGTCGCGCTTCCAGCGGGCGGACTCGATGGAGTCCCTCGACGAGTGGGGCCTCGGGGGCCGCAAGTTCGGCACCTGGGTGACCTGGTTCCTGCTGGGCGGCGACCTCTACACGGCGTACACCTTCGTCGCGGTGCCGGCGGCGATGTTCGCCACCGGTGCGGTGGCGGGGTTCTTCGCGGTGCCGTACACGATCGTGCTCTACCCGATCATCTTCATCTTCATGGCCCGGCTGTGGTCGGTCAGCCACCGCCACGGCTACGTCACCACCGCCGACTTCGTGCGCGGGCGCTACAACTCCCGCGCGTTGTCGCTCGCGGTCGCCGTCACCGGCTTCGTCGCGACGATGCCGTACATCGCGCTGCAGCTCGTCGGCATCCAGGCGGTCCTCGAGGTGGCCGGCGTGGGCGGCGGCGACAACATCATCGCCAAGGACCTGCCGCTGTTCATCGCCTTCGCGCTGCTGGCGGCCTACACCTACTCGAGCGGCCTGCGGGCGCCCGCGGTCATCGCGTTCGTCAAGGACATCCTGATCTACCTCGTCATCATTGTCGCGGTGATCTACCTGCCCGGCCAGGTCGGCGGCTGGGACGCGATCTTCGGTGCCGCACAGGACAAGATGGCGACCACCAACGAGGCCACCGGCAAGCCGACCGGCGCGTTCATCCCCGGCGTCGGCCAGGGCTGGGCGTACGCCACCCTCGCGCTCGGCTCGGCGCTCGCGCTGTTCATGTACCCGCACTCGGTGACCGCGTCGCTGTCGTCCAACAGCCGCAACACGATCCGGCGCAACGCCGCGATCCTGCCGGCCTACTCGTTCGTGCTCGGCCTGCTGGCCCTGCTCGGCTGGGTCGCCATCGCGGCAGGCACCCAGCCCATCGGGCTGGACGGGGAGCCCAACGCGCAGCTGGTGATCCCGCAGCTGTTCGAGGACATGTTCCCGGCGTGGTTCGCGGGTGTCGCCTTCGCCGCGGTCGCGATCGGCGCGCTGGTGCCGGCCGCGATCATGTCGATCGCCGCCGCCAACACCTTCAGCCGCAACATCTACAAGGAGTGGCTCAAACCCGACGCGACCCCGGCCCAGGAGGCCAAGGTCTCCAAGCTGATGTCACTGGTGGTCAAGGCCTTCGCGCTGGTCTTCGTGCTGACGCTGGACAAGCAGAACGCCATCAACTTCCAGCTCCTCGGCGGCATCTGGATCCTCCAGACCTTCCCGGCCGTGGTGTTCAGCCTGTACACCCGCTGGTTCCACCGCTACGCGCTGCTCGCCGGCTGGGCGGTCGCGATGGTCTACGGCACCGTCGAGGCCTACAAGGTCGTCAACCCGGCCACCGGGAAGCACTTCGGCGGCTCCCTCGCGATGATCCCCGGCCTGGAGCAGATGGGCTACATCGCGATGACGGCCTTCGCTCTCAACCTGGTCATCGCGGTCGTGCTCAGCGCGATCCTCAACGCCACCAAGGTGTCGAACGGCCAGGACGAGACCGTCGCGTTCGACTACGTGGCCGACGCCGACGACCCGCGGGTGCAGAAGGACCTCGTCGAGCACGACACGCACGAGGACGCGTACGGGGACGCGGACGACATCCCGGGCAACGCCGGCGCCGTCTGAGTCCAGCGCCGATCAGACCTCCTGCTCCAGCTCCGCGATCTGCTCGGGGTGCTGGAGCAGGAGGACGGCATACTCGGTGAGCGGCACCCGGGCCGAGCGTGCGTGCCGACGCATGAGGTCGAAGGCCGTGGCCACGCTGACGCCCAGCGACGCGGCGACCGCACCCTTGGCCTGCTCGATGGCCACCCTGTTGTTGAGGGCGGCCTGGAGCTGCTCGTTGACCACGTCCGCGCGAGAGATCGCCTGCTCCTGGATGAGTGCGATCGTGGCGACGTCGGCGAGCGCCTGCACCACCCCCACCACCTCGACGGTGAGGCCGCTCCGGTCCCGCCCGAAGACGTTGAGCGCCCCGATCACCCGGTCGCGCAGCCGCATCGGGAAGGCGTGGACCGACTGGATCCCGGCTTCGACAGCCTTCGGGGCGAAGGACGGCCACCGCTCGAGGGCCTGGGTGAGGTCGGCCTCGACCACGGCCGCGCCGGTGAGGTAGCAGTCGCGGCACGGACCCTCCTCGTCCTGGAGCTGGACCAGCTCGAGCAACGTCGCACTCTGGTGGGAGGACCCCACGTGGTGCAGACGCCCCTCCTCGTCCGCGAGCACGAGGCCTACGGCCGTCCCACCGCTCAGGTCGGCGGCGTGGGCCGCGACCGTGTGCAGGAAGTCGATGAGGTCGAAGTCCGCGACGAGGCTGTCGGCCACCTCGACGAACACGTGTGCCAGGCGTTCCGAAGCGATCATCACGTCCCACTCTCCCCGCTGTGCCTTCGATCCATCACGACGTGCGTGCTCACAAGGGATCATCTCCCCATCTCCTCGGATCCACCACGCCCGAAACGACGTCTCGTGCCAGGTCTGCCAACGGGCGGTCGAGCGTGAAGGCACGCGCCCGGATCAGCACCATGGCCTCGCCCAGGCTGACATCCAGCAGGACCATCACCATGCCCTGCGCCTGGTACACCTCGGCCCGACCCAGGGCGGCGTCCAGGCCCGACGCCAGCTCGGACACCAGGTCCGGCGACGCCCCCACGGACTGTCCATCACTCTCGGCACCGGCCATCACGCTCGCGACGGCCACCCGGGCCAGCGCGAGCGCCAGGGCCAGGTCGGGCGGCGCGAGGCCGCCGGGCGTGGCGGCGTACAGGTCGAGGACGCCGAAGGTGACGGCACCGACCTGGAGGGGCAGGGAGAACACGGCGGCGACCCGGTGCCCCGCGAGCGCACCGGCGTAGGCCGGCCAGCGCCGGAGGTCGCGCGCGAGGTCGGCCACCAGCACCGGTCGCAGGGTGCGGGCGGCGTCCAGGCACGGTGCCTCCCCCAGGGTGAAGGCGGTCTCGCCCACCTGCCGCCAACGGGCGTCCGAAGCGGCGGCGACGCCCGCGGCCTCAGGCCCGGGCACGACGTGGATGACGGCACCGTCCACGGGCAGGCCGGTCACCGCGGCGCGGCACACGCGCTGCAGGTCGGCGGCGACGCCGGTCAGGCCCGCGTCGGTCCGGGCTGCGGCCACCAGGGCCTGGGCGCGCCGACCGCTCGGAAGAAGTCCGCCCTCGGGCGGGTGCACCGGGTCGTCCGACACCATGACGGTCCAGCCTCCCGGTCCGCGGGGACGCACCAGCCCCACTGTCGAGACCCTACTCAGACGTGTTCGGACCGGTTGGCAGGACGGCGTCGGAGGTCTAGCCTCGGGTCCAACGGCCGTCCCGGACCCCGACGGCTCATCGCTCGCTCGGTGAGGAAGGGGACAGGCACGTGCTCCAGACCATCGACGACGTCGTCGGCTCCCCTCGCCGCGCGCTCCCGTCCCAGGACTTCGCAGAGCGCACCTACCAGGGGGAAACGGGGAACCGGGGGACGACAACGACGACGGGCCCGCATGCCGTGGGGGGCAGGCCCGTCGTCGTTGTCGTGACGTGACTCGTGCTGCCTGAGGTGACTCAGGCTTCGAGCGAGGTGCCCGCGGAGCGCAGGTTCTGGCACGCCTCGACGATGCGGGCGGCCATGCCGTTCTCGCCCGCCTTGCCCCAGGCGCGGGGGTCGTAGGCCTTCTTGTTGCCGACCTCGCCGTCGACCTTGAGGACACCGTCGTAGTTGGCGAACATGTGCGCCGCCACCGGACGGGTGAAGGCGTACTGGGTGTCGGTGTCGACGTTCATCTTGATGACGCCGTAGTCGACCGCGGCACCGATCTCCTCGGCGGTGGACCCCGAGCCGCCGTGGAAGACCAGGTCGAAGGGCTTGGCACCGGCGTCGAGGCCGAGCTCGCCCACCACGGCCTCCTGGGCCGCCTTGAGGATCTCGGGGCGGAGCTTGACGTTGCCGGGCTTGTAGACGCCGTGCACGTTGCCGAAGGTCAGCGCCGTCATGTAGCGGCCCTTCTCACCGACGCCGAGGGCGCGCACGGTCGCCAGGGCGTCCTCGGGGGTGGAGTACAGCTTGTCGTCGATCGCGCCCTCGACGCCGTCCTCCTCGCCACCGACGACGCCGATCTCGACCTCGAGGATGATGTGCGCGGCCGCGCACTTCTCCAGCAGCTCCTGGGCGATCTGGAGGTTCTCCTCCAGCGGCACGGCCGAGCCGTCCCACATGTGCGACTGGAAGAGCGGGGCCTCGCCGCGGGCGACGCGCTCGGCGGAGATGTCGATCAGCGGGCGGACGAAGCCGTCGAGCTTGTCCTTGGGGCAGTGGTCGGTGTGCAGCGCGATGTTGACCGGGTAGTTCTTGGCGACCTCGGCGGCGTAGGCCGCGAAGGCGACCGAGCCGGTGACCATGTTCTTGATGCTCGGGCCGGACAGGTAGTCCGCGCCTCCCGTCGAGATCTGGATGATGCCGTCGGAGCCGGCGTCGGCGAAGCCCTTGAGGGCCGCGTTGAGGGTCTGGGACGAGGACACGTTGATGGCCGGGTAGGCGAAGGACTTGTCCTTCGCGGCGTCCAGCATCTGCGCGTAGACCTCAGGAGTGGCGATGGGCATGTCGGATCCTTTGGGAGGACGTCTCGGGATGTCTCCGACCCTAGTCGCTCCCGCGCTCCCTGCGAACGGCAGATCAGGAGCCGTCCAGGCGCTGACCTTCACGGCCACGGGGTGGCGCCGGTGCGTGCGCCACAGGTCTGATCCACCGGACCGGTCACCACCACGACGCAACCGAACGGCCGCGCACTGCGTCTCCCCTGCGAGGCGTCACCACGGCGCCGCTCAGGACCAGCAGCACCGGCGAGGGGGAACCGCCATGACCACCAGCATCGACTGGGTGCACGAGATCGACGCGTCGTTCGACGGCTACGACGTCAGCGACGTCTACGTCGCCGGCGTCCAGGCGTCCAGGTGGGGCGCCCGGCGCGACCTGCGCGACGCCGACGGCTTCACCGCCTACCTCCTCGACCGTCAGCAGCACGTACGCCGCGTGGCCCACGCCATCTGCTGCGACTGGCTGCAGGCCGAGGACGCCGTACGCCGCACCCTGGCCCACCTCGAGGCCGCGTGGCCGCACCTCGCGGGCGCCGCCGAGGCCGACGCGTTCGTCCACCGGGCCCTGGCCCGCCTCGATGTCCACGAGTCGCCGAGCCCGCGCAGCTGCCGGGAGGACCGCGCCGTCGACTTCCCCGTCGAGGACCAGTCACTCATCTTCGACGGCCTTCAGTCGTTGCCCGCCGTCCAGCGCAAGGTGCTCGTGCTCCACGACTGGCTCGACCTGCCGACCGACGAGGTGGCCGGCCTGCTCGGCATCGACACCTCGATGGTCCTGCGGCACGCGACCCGGGGCCGCGCCGCGCTGGCGATGTTGATGCCCGAGCAGGGCTGACAACCGATCACACCCCGCGCCCCGTACTCCCGGTGACGAGGTCGGACGGGGAGAGGACACCGGAGATGGGCAGCGCGCGAGCAGACCAGATGTGGGCGGACGACATGTGGGCGGACGAGATCGAGCGGTCGTTCGGCGAGGGGCCGACCCCGCCGCCTCCGGCGACCTACGTCGCCGCCGGGCGGGCGGCCGTACGCCGTCGTCGGCTCGCCGCCTCGGCGGTCTCGCTGGCGGCCGTCCTGGTCGTCGGCGGCGTCGGCTGGGCCTCGCTGCCGGGGGACGCCCGCGCCGGCGCCGGGCAGGTCGCGACCGACCCGTCCCCGACGGCGACCGCGTCCCCGACTCCCACGACAGCGGCAGCTCCCGAGCTCGCGCCGCTCGCGGACTCGCCGGACGACGTCCGGGTGGCCCGTCCCGAGGAGCGCGAACAGCTCGTCGGGGGTCCGTCGGTGAACGCGCTGGCCGACGGGGCCCTCGTCCATCGGG